>NZ_JAMOYX010000077.1:0-7864 GCF_023669465.1 Dorea sp. MB18-49 | reverse complement strand
CACTATAATATTAAAAAAATCACAATTTTATCGCCCCAAAGACTTGAAAAAGAAATTCGCGAGTAGTACAATTGTGTTAAAAGATTAACACAATATTTTAAAAGGAGCGTGTTTGAAATGGCAAGATTTACATTACCAAGAGATGTTTATCACGGAAAAGGATGTTTATCCGAATTAAAGAATCTGAAAGGTAAAAAAGCTGTCCTCGTAGTTGGCGGCGGATCTATGAAGCGTCAGGGATTCCTGGACAAAGCAGTGAACTACCTGAAAGAAGGCGGAATGGAAGTCAAACTGATTGAAGGTGTAGAACCGGATCCGTCTGTAGAGACTGTTATGAAGGGCGCAAAAGTAATGCAGGAATTCGAGCCTGACTGGATCGTAGCAATGGGCGGTGGATCTCCAATCGATGCGGCTAAAGCTATGTGGGTATTCTATGAGTATCCGGATGAGACATTTGAGAATATCATCACGCCATTCAGTTTCCCTGAACTTCGTCAGAAAGCAAAATTTGCAGCCATTCCATCTACATCAGGAACTGCAACAGAAGTAACAGCATTCTCCGTAATCACAGATTACAATACAGGAATCAAATATCCTCTGGCAGACTTTAACATCACACCAGACGTTGCAATCGTTGATCCTGAACTGGTAGAAGGACTTCCTCAGAAACAGGTTGCTTACACAGGAATGGATGCACTGACACATGCGATCGAAGCTTATGTATCAACACTCAACTGTCCATTTACAGATCCACTTGCACTGCAGGCAATCGAGATGGTTCTGGATTATCTGCCGGCATCTTATAACCTGAATATGGAAGCAAGAGAGCAGATGCATTATGCACAGTGCCTGGCTGGTATGGCATTCTCGAATGCATTACTTGGAATCGTACATTCTATGGCTCATAAGACAGGAGCAGCATTCTCAACCGGACATATTCCTCACGGATGTGCTAATGCGATCTATCTGCCATATGTAATCAAATACAATGCAAAAGATAAAGTGGCTGCATCACGTTATGCAGAGATTGCACGCAGAATGGGACTTCCTGGAACATCAGAAAAAGCTCTGATCAACAGCTTGTGTGCAAAGATTGATGAGTTCAATGCAAAGATGAATATTCCTAAGACTCTGAAAGAATTCGGAATCAACGAAGAGGAATTCAAAGAAAAACTGGATAAGATTGCAGAACTTGCAGTTGGTGATGCCTGTACAGGATCTAATCCAAGAGCAATTGATCCTGCAACAATGGCTAAATTATTTACATGTACATATTATGGAACAGAAGTTGATTTTTAAATAACAAAAATCAGATAACGGCGGCTGTCACATAGGTTTATGTGACAGCCGTTTTGCGTACTTTGGTATAAAAATCAAAATCTATTCCATATACAACAGAGCGAATCTTGAACAATTTTATCGACATTTTTTGAAAAATATGGTTTTACTTGCGAAATAGAAGAAGCCGTATTATGATAATAGTAATATTGGGAATTAGGAGGAAATAAGATGTACAAAATTTTAAAAGCAGAACAATTAACTGCTAACATCTTTCTGATGGATGTAGAAGCTCCTCGTGTAGCAAGACATTGTGAACCGGGACAGTTTGTCATTGTAAAGATGGATGAAAAAGGGGAAAGAATCCCACTCACAATCTGTGACTATGACAGAGAAGCCGGAACGATCACCATCGTATTCCAGCCGGTCGGAGCATCCACAACCAAGATGAAAGAATTAAAAGCAGGAGATTATTTCCGCGATTTCACAGGTCCGTTGGGAAATGCTTCAGAACTCGTAGAGGAAGATATCGAAGAACTGAAGAAGAAAAAGATCCTGTTTGTCGGAGGCGGTGTCGGAGCAGCACCTGTATATCCACAGGTGAAATGGCTCCATGAACACGGTGTTGATGCTGATGTTATCATCGGTTCGAAGACAAAAGATATGTTGATCCTGGAAAAAGAGATGGAAGCAGTATCCGGAAATTATTATCCATGTACGGATGACGGTTCTTACGGTCATGCCGGAATGGTAACAACAATGGTAGAAGAACTGGTGGAAAAAGGAAATAAATATGACGTATGTATCGCAATCGGACCAATGATCATGATGAAATTCGTATGTCTCCTTACAAAGAAACTGGAAATCCCTACTGTTGTAAGTATGAATCCGATCATGGTAGATGGAACGGGTATGTGCGGAGCCTGTCGTCTGCATGTAGGAGATGAGATCAAGTTCGCATGCGTAGATGGTCCAGAATTTGACGGACACCTTGTCAACTTCGATGAGGCTATGAAGAGACAGCAGATGTACAAGACTCAGGAAGGTCGTGCAATGCTGAAATTACAGGAAGGCGACACACATCACGGCGGATGTGGTCAGTGCGGAGGTGACGAGTAATGGCAGATGTATTAAAGAAAGTTCCTGTAAGAGAACAGGAGCCAAAGGTTCGTGCTACGAATTTTGAAGAAGTATGTTACGGATATAATAAAGAAGAAGCAATGGAAGAAGCAACCAGATGTCTGAACTGTAAGAATGCAAGATGTATCCAGGGATGTCCTGTATCCATTAATATTCCTGCATTTATCGCAGAGATTAAAGAAGGCAATATCGAAGAGGCTTACAAAGTGATTGGTCAATCTTCTGCACTTCCTGCTATCTGCGGACGTGTATGTCCACAAGAGTCACAGTGCGAGAGCAAGTGTGTTCGTGGTATCAAAGGTGATGCAGTATCTATCGGTAAACTGGAAAGATTTGTCGCAGATTATGCACTGGAAAATGATATCAAACCGGAAAAACCGGAAAAGACAAACGGACATAAAGTAGCAGTCATCGGTTCCGGTCCGTCAGGACTTACCTGTGCCGGCGACCTTGCAAAACTCGGATACGAAGTAACTGTATTCGAAGCACTGCATGAACTTGGCGGTGTTCTGGTATATGGTATTCCTGAATTCCGTCTTCCAAAGCAGAAAGTTGTTAAGAAAGAAATCGAAAAAGTCAAAGAGCTTGGCGTTAAATTCGAGACAAACGTTGTTATCGGTAAATCTACAACCATCGACCAGTTGATGGAAGAGGAAGATTTTGAAGCTGTATTCATCGGTTCCGGAGCAGGTCTTCCGATGTTCATGGGAATCCCTGGCGAGACAGCCAACGGAGTATTCTCAGCAAATGAATACCTGACAAGAAGTAACCTGATGAAGGCATTTGATGATTCTTACGATACACCGATCGCAGCAGGTAAGAAAGTTGCCGTTGTCGGTGGTGGTAACGTAGCTATGGATGCTGCCAGAACAGCACTTCGTCTTGGCGCAGAAGTACATATCGTATATCGTCGTAGTGAAGCAGAGCTTCCTGCACGAGTAGAAGAAGTACATCACGCAAAAGAAGAAGGCGTACAGTTCGATCTTCTTACCAATCCAAAAGAAATCCTCGTCGATGAAAATGGATGGGTAAAAGGTATGAAAGTAATCAAGATGGAACTCGGTGAGCCGGATGCTTCCGGAAGAAGACGTCCGATCGAGATCCCTGGATCTGAATATGAGATTGAATTAGACACTGTTATCATGTCTCTTGGAACATCTCCAAACCCATTGATCTCTTCTACAACAAAGGGACTTGAGACAAACAAGAGAAAATGTATCGTAGCAGAGGAAGAGAACGGACAGACTTCAAAAGCTGCCGTATTCGCAGGTGGAGATGCCGTAACAGGTGCTGCAACTGTAATTCTTGCTATGGGTGCAGGTAAAGCAGGAGCCAAAGGTATCCACGAATATCTGTCTAAAAAGAATGCTTAATTCTTTGTGCACAGTGAAAAGATGATGTTATAAGCACTCATAAATATGTACAACACGTAATTATATAAGAGATATACATGAGAATGATTCTGGTGTATATCTCTTTTTGCTTGCCATGCGTTCGTAAAAAGCTGCCAGTAGCAGGTCCTGCAGACAGTACATCCGGACTTGAATAAAAACAGATATATGTGGTATGATTGTAAGACACATTTAATGCTGAAAACAGCTGAAAATCAATCCTGCTGATATGTAAGGATAAAACAAAAAAGACAGGTTGGAGATTATGACAGAATTAGATTTAACAGACGGAAAGATATTTTTAAATAAAGTAACAGAGAAGATCCGCACACGCCTGGCCGAAGTAGATGCATCCATCGAAGCCGGACAGAAAGACATCCAGAGTATGAATGAATACTACTGGGAGAATTACACCGAGATGGATGAATACGGCTATGAAAATTATGACAACCAGCAAGCTCTTTTACACCAGGTCAATGACAATCAGGAAAAACTGAAGATGCAGCACCGGCTTCGTAAAATGCTGGAAGCTCCGTTTTTCGGACGTGTGGATTTTATCTATGATGGCGAAGACGAACCGGAGATATTCTATATCGGCATCGGTAACTTTGCGGAACGTACGGGTATGCTGCCTTTGATCTATGACTGGAGAGCACCGGTCAGCGGGCTTTTTTACGATTATGACAAAGGCCCTGGATCTTATGAGGCACCAGCCGGACTGATCGAAGGTGAAATTGCCGCCAAATGGCAGTACAAAGTGAAAAATGGAAAGATGGTCTATGCATTCGAAAGCGATACCAAGATCGATGATGATATTTTAAAGCAGGAGCTGGGAACCAACAGTGATGTACAGCTCAAAAACATCGTCCGTACGATCCAGAAAGAACAGAATGCGATCATCCGTAATACACATGACCGTATCCTTGCGATCCAGGGTGCTGCCGGAAGCGGTAAGACTTCCGTTGCTTTACACCGGATTGCCTATCTGTTGTATCATGATAGAGAGCATTTGAAATCCTCTAATGTACTGATCCTTTCTCCAAACAGTGTATTTTCAGATTACATTTCCCATATTCTTCCGGAACTGGGCGAGGAAAATATTCAGGAGATGAGTTTTGACCTGTTCGCATACCGGGAATTGAAAGGTATCGTTCCGGACTGTGAAGACCGCTATGACCAGCTGGAAAGAACCATGAAGCTTCAGGACCCGTATCTGACAGAACGCTTTGAAGAGAAGCAGTTGGAAGGCTTTGTCGGAATGATGGAAGGATTCCTTGCAAGACTGGAAGATGAACTGATGGATTTCCGTGCAATCGAATATAAGGGAATTCAGAAGACAGAAGAAGAACTGATCAATCTCTTTTATTTCAAATTCCAGAATGCACCTCTGCTCAGCCGGATGGACGCAATCAGAGATTATTGTGTTGATGAATACGAGACATTACTTGGACGTGATCTTTCGGAAGAAGAGCTCCTGATCGTACAGGAGAAATTCGATAAGATGTATGTAACAAAGGACATCTACAAGATATACGGCTGGCTTCTGGAAGAATGCGGATACTCGTCACTTCCGGATGTCGAATATGAAAAGCGCAAACTGGAATACGAAGATGTATTTCCTGTATTGTATCTGAAGTACCGCCTGACCGGAAAAGCTGTGCATAATCATATCAAGCATCTGGTTATTGACGAAATGCAGGACTATTCTTATCTGCAGTATGTGATCCTGAATCAGATCTTCAAATGCCGGATGACCATTCTCGGTGATAAAGCACAGACTTTAGATGAACAGATGCGTGATGTATTGCAGTTCCTTCCGGGCGTATTTGATCAGAAGATTCGCAAGATCGTGATGAATAAAAGTTACCGGAATACAATGGAGATTGCCAGATATGCCGAAAAACTGACTGGTGTCAAAGACGTAGAACTTTTAAAACGTCATGGAAAAGAAGTGGTAGAAGAACAATTCCAGACAGAAGATGCAGTTCTGGATGAAATCCTTTCAAAAGCCAAACTTGGAGAAGACGAGTATGAGACTGCTGCCATTATTACCATGACGGAAGCAGAGGCATCCACCTTATACCAGATATTAAAAGCCCGCGGCGAAGAAGTGCATTATATCGACCGCAACAGTTCCGTATTCAAAAAAGGACTTACCGTCACGACCTTTTATCTTGCAAAAGGTCTGGAATTCGACCAGGTATTCGGTGTGTTCCAGGATGCCGGAAACCCGATGTTGAATCAGGCAAAATATATCTGCGCAACAAGAGCATTACATGAATTATATATGTATCAGATAACAGAATAGAAGAACACTAATCACTAAGGCAGAAAAATTATTAGCAGAATAGATGTGCAGAAATTAGTTTTTCGAAAGATTATTAATTATAGTTAAAATTAAAAAAAGCAGAGATAGAAAGAACAATAGAATGAAGATAACATTAATCACAGTGGGAAAGATAAAAGAAAAATATTTAAAAGATGCAATCGCAGAATACAGCAAACGTCTAAGCCGCTACTGTAAGCTGGAGATCATCGAGGTGGCAGATGAAAAGACTCCGGATAATGCAAGTGAGACCGTAGAAGATGGTATCCGCGACAAAGAAGGAGAGCGGATTCTCAAATATGTCAAGGACGATGCCTACGTCGTTACACTTGAAATCAAGGGAAAACTTCTGACCTCAGAAGAACTGGCAGAAAAGATTGACAAGCTTGGGATCCAGGGAACCAGTCACATTATATTTATCATCGGCGGCTCGATCGGACTTGGAAAAGAAGTGCTGAAACGCTCGGATTATGCACTAAGTTTTTCAAAGATGACATTTCCACATCAGCTGATGCGGGTGATCCTCCTGGAACAGATCTACCGAAGCTACCGGATCATCAGCCATGAACCATATCATAAGTAAAATGCCGAAATAAAAGAAAATATTATAGAAACAATTGTAGATATATAAAAGATATTATAAAAAATTCTTGTTTCAAAAGATATCATCCTTTATACTAATAAGGATGAAAATGTCAGGAGAGGATATACTATGAAGCAAGTGAATTTAAAAAATCTGTGTATGATCTTGTTGGGGAATACAGTTTATGCACTGGCGATCGTCATGTTTATTCTGCCAAATGATATGATCACGGGCGGAACGACAGGACTGGGTATTGCAATCCACCATTATTTCGGGCTTCCAATCCATACATTTGTATTAATCTTCAATACATTGATGTTCTTACTTGGAGCGGCTGTCCTTGGAATGAAATTTGCACTTACAACACTGGTCAGTACATTCTATTACCCGGTTATTCTGGGTGTGCTTGAACAGATACCGGCACTTCAGAATGTAACAGACGATAAGATGTTATCAACAATCTGCGGCGGTCTGATGATCGGAATGGGAATCGGAATTGTAATACGCTGCGGTGCATCGACCGGGGGAATGGATATTCCGCCGTTGGTTCTCAACAAAAAGTTCGGACTTCCGGTATCTGTGATGCTGTATGTATTTGATTTTATAATTCTGATCTCACAGATGCTCTTCACTAACAAAGAAGAGATTGTATACGGTATCTTACTGGTACTGATCTATACCGTCATTCTGGACAAGGTACTGCTGATGGGATCTACCAGAACCAAAGTAGAGATCATGACTGAAAAATATGAAGAACTGAACCGTCTGATCCAGGAGCGTCTTGACCGTGGAACGACACTGGTCTATACGCAGACCGGATATCTGAAAAATGATCAGCCGATGATTCTTACCGTAGTTTCCAATCGTGAACTTATGCGCCTGAACCAGCTGGTACAGGAGATCGACCCACATGCATTTATGATCATTGGAAATGTAAATGAAGTGCGAGGAAGAGGATTTTCACAGCAGAAAGTTTATAAGAAAGAAACTATCGAAAAATAAAAATACGCAGAATAATAGTAAGCGCTTAAATTTTAGACATGGATACAAAAATCCCCGGCCACATTTCTGCAACCGGAGCACCTTGATAATTCACATATGATTGATTATTGATTTGAGTCGTTTGCACGACGTTCGATTTCAGCT
>NZ_JAMOYX010000076.1:0-7962 GCF_023669465.1 Dorea sp. MB18-49 | reverse complement strand
GGATCATATATTATCAAACTTCTGATAAATATTTTTGAAAATATTGATTTTTGCATGGATGTTTAGTAGAATAAATTCAGTAATATTAGGAGGAATCAATATGTCAGAAATTACGGTGATAGCATTGGACGCCATGGGCGGGGATAATGCACCGGGTGAAATGGTAAAAGGAGCAGTAGATGCTCTTGGACGTGAACAGGATATAAAGGTATATCTGCTTGGCAAAGAAGATATAGTGAATGCTGAATTGCAGAAGTATACTTATGATAAGAACAGACTGGAAGTTGTGAATACAACAGAAGTAATAGAGACTGCCGAACCTCCGGTGAATGCGATCAGAAGAAAGAAAGACTCTTCCATCGTAGTCGGAATGAAGATGGTAAAGGAAGGAAAGGCTGATGCATTTGTATCTGCCGGAAGTTCCGGAGCAATTCTGGTAGGTGGACAGGTAATCGTTGGAAGGATCAAAGGTGTAGAGCGGCCACCACTTGCGTCACTGATCCCGACAGAGAAGGGTGTAGCACTTCTGATCGACTGTGGAGCGAATGTAGATGCCAGAGCCTCACATCTGGTTCAGTTTGCTAAGATGGGTTCTATCTATATGGAACATGTAGTTGGTATTAAGAATCCGAAAGTTGGGATTGTAAATATCGGAGCAGAAGAAGAAAAAGGTAATGCACTGGTAAAGGAGACGTTCCCTCTTTTAAAAGAAGAAAAAGAACTGAATTTTATCGGAAGTGTAGAAGCAAGAGAGATTCCGCATGGACAGGCTGATGTCATTGTGACAGAAGCATTTTCGGGCAATGTAATCCTTAAGCTATATGAAGGTGTCGGAGCGGTACTGATCAGTAAGGTAAAAGAAGGACTGATGTCCACACTCAGAAGCAAGATCGGAGCATTGCTTATCAAACCGGCGTTAAAAACAACTTTAAAGTCATTTGATGCAAGTGAGTATGGCGGTGCACCATTGCTTGGATTAAACGGTCTGGTCGTAAAGACACATGGAAGCTCGAAAGCAAAAGAAGTCAGCAATACACTGATCCAATGTGTGACATTTAAAAAGCAGAAAATTAATGAAAAGATCAAAGAAAGTATTCAATCGGAGCAAAAATCCGCTGAATAATATATTACTAATTATGATGAGAAAAGGAGATTTGATATGGAACTTGAAAAATTAAAAGAAATCATCGCTGATGTATTAAATGTAGAAGTGAATGATATTACAGAGGACACAACATTTGTAGATGATCTGGGAGCAGACTCCCTTGATATCTTCCAGATTATTATGGGAATAGAAGAAACATTTGACATTGAGATTGATAATGATGACGCTGAGCAGATCTCTACAGTTGGAGATGCTGTTGAGCAGATCAAGAATGCAACAAATAATAACTAGGCAGATATAAAAAGAACGAAAGAGCCCTGCCAGGGGCTTTTTTCGTTCTTTAGGATGGAGTTTACAATGAGCAAAGACCTTAAAGAATTAGAAGGAAAGATTGGTTACAAATTTGATGACTTTACCCTGTTTACAAAGGCGATGATTCACAGCTCTTATGCCAACGAAAAGCATCTGCCAAAGTATGAGTGTAATGAACGTCTGGAATTTCTGGGAGATGCGGTCCTTGAACTGGTGTCCAGCGAATTCCTGTTTCACAATAATCCGAAGCTTCCGGAAGGGGAACTTACGAAGACGAGGGCAAGTATGGTATGTGAACCGGCGTTGGCATTCTGTGCAAGAGATCTGGATCTTGGCGAATACCTTTTGCTTGGTAAAGGAGAAGATGCTACCGGAGGACGAAAGAGAGAATCTGTAACATCGGATGCAATGGAGGCTCTGATCGGAGCAATTTATCTTGATGGTGGTTTTGCTAATGCAAAAGAGTTTATACATCGATTTATTTTGAAAGATTTGGAGAACAAGAAACTCTTTTTTGATAGCAAGACTATCCTGCAGGAAATCGTGCAGGCGAATTTTAAAGAAGTAATCTCGTATCATCTGATTGGTGAAGAGGGACCGGATCATAATAAGATTTTCCGTGTTGCGGTACATATCGGAGAAGAAGAATACGGAGTCGGAGAAGGCCGGACGAAGAAAGCAGCAGAGCAGGAGGCTGCATATATCAGCATTTTGAAACTGCATGAAAAGAATATAAAGTAGGTGTGGAATGTATTTAAAAAGCATAGAAGTGCAGGGATTTAAATCATTTGCCAATAAAATTAAATTCGAATTCCATAATGGAATCACCGGCATTGTCGGTCCGAACGGAAGTGGAAAAAGTAACGTAGCAGATGCGGTCAGATGGGTGCTTGGGGAACAGCGTGTGAAGCAGTTAAGAGGCGGCAACATGCAGGATGTTATTTTTTCCGGTACTGAGAACAGAAAGCCGCTTAGTTATGCATCGGTGGCGATCACTCTGGACAATTCAGACCATAAGCTTCCGGTTGATTACGAAGAAGTTACGGTAGCAAGAAAGCTATACCGTTCCGGAGAAAGCGAATATCTGATCAATGGAAGAGCATGCAGATTAAAAGATGTAAATGAACTTTTCTATGATACAGGTATCGGAAAAGAAGGGTATTCGATTATCGGACAGGGACAGATTGATAAGATCTTAAGTGGTAAGCCGGATGAAAGGCGAGAGCTTTTTGATGAAGCAGCAGGAATTGTCAAATTCAAACGAAGAAAAAGTATGTCGGTCAAAAAGTTAGAAGATGAACGCCAGAATCTGGTCCGTGTCAATGATATTCTGTCTGAGCTGGAAAAGCAGGTTGGGCCGTTAGAACGTCAGTCTGAAAAGGCGAGGGAGTATCTGAAACGGAAGGAAGAATTAAAAACATACGATATCAACATGTTCCTGCTGGAAATGGAACGTATCCGAGATCAGATTCGGGGGCTGGAAGAGAAGCTTCGTATTACAAAAGGGGAGCTTGAAGAAGCAACCAGACAATATGCGGATACGAAGACGGAATATGAGGCGATTGAAGAACAGGTGGAAGTGATTGACGCTTCTGTCGAAAAGGCTAACCGTCAATTAAATGAGACGACGATTCTGAAGCAGCAGTTAGAGAACCAGATCGCACTGTTAAAGGAACAGATTCACAGTGCACGGATGAACGATGAACATTTCGAACAGCGGGCCAGCGTGATTGATTCCGAGATGGATGTCCGTGAAGGACAGATGAAAGAACTTCAGACGGAGAAAGTTTCCATTGTAAAACAGATGGAAGAAAAACAGTCGGAAGAAGATCAGATTAAGAATGAACTGACGGAATTACAGGCGAAGATAGCGCAGATTACCGGATCCGTTGATGAAAAGAAGAATC
Source organism: Dorea sp. MB18-49 (assembly GCF_023669465.1). Taxonomy (NCBI): domain Bacteria; kingdom Bacillati; phylum Bacillota; class Clostridia; order Lachnospirales; family Lachnospiraceae; genus Dorea; species Dorea sp. MB18-49. The sequence continues at coordinate 4,638 of NZ_JAMOYX010000076.1, read as the reverse complement.
ATATCATGGAGATACTGAATAACAGAGCATCTACGAAAGCTCAGATCCAGAAATTTGATACGATGATGGAACAGATCCAGGTTAGAAAGTCGCAGATCAACCGAGAGATCCTTGCTAATGACAGTGAGATTGCAGAAGAAAATGAAAATCTGAACAAGTATCAGATGGAATTAAAAGTTATCTCAGACAAGATCATAGCCCTGAACAATGAAAATAAAGAATATGAAAGTAACATTAAGACGTTACAGGCGCAGATATCCAGAGAGTCTCAGAAATTACAGATTGGTCAGTCTGCTTTCCACCGGGAGCAGTCAAGACTGGAATCCCTTAAGAATATTACAGAACGTTATGACGGATACGGTAACAGTATTCGTAAAGTTATGGATAATAAGGACCGTGAGAAGGGACTTCTGGGTGTAGTAGCAGATATCGTAAAGGTTGAAAAAGACTATGAGATTGCTATTGAGACCGCACTTGGCGGTAATATCCAGAATATCGTAACCGAGGATGAAGATACGGCAAAACGTATGATCAATTTCCTGAAGAAGAATAAGTTCGGCCGTGCAACATTCCTGCCTTTAACATCAATCCGTGCGAATTCCGGGATCAATCGTCCGGAAGCACTTAAAGAACCGGGAGTTGTCGGAACAGCCAACAAACTGGTTCAGGTAGAGAATAAATATAAAACTCTCGCAGATTATCTGCTGGGAAGAACACTGGTAGTAGATCATATTGATCATGCAACAATGATCGCAAGAAAATACCACCAGTCAATCCGTATCGTTACACTGGAAGGGGAACTGATCAATCCGGGTGGTTCCATGACCGGTGGAGCATTTAAGAATTCCAGTAATCTTCTGAGCAGACGAAGAGAAATCGAAGAGTTTGAAAAGACCGTTCAGAAATTAAAACAGGAGATGACGGAGACGGAACAGCAGATCTGTGGCCTGAAAGATGAACGCGCAGGGTATTATGAAAAGACTGACGCAATCAGTGCAGAGCTTCAGAAAGCGTATGTCGTACAGAATACCGCAAAGATGAATGCAGATCAGTCATCTGCAAAGATCCAGAGCTTCAAACAACAATTCGATAATCTGCGAAATGAAGCTGCAAAACTGGATACACAGATCAACGAGATAATGGACAATCAGGAGTCTATTAATATAGAACTGGATACGTCAGAAAGTCTGGAAAATGATCTGAATATCAACATTGAGAAAGAACAAAAAGAGCTGGAAGAGATCCACGCAAAGGAAAGCTTTAAGACCAGAAAATCAGAACAGATTCATCTGGAATATGCAGGATTAGAGCAGAAGTATACATTTATTACGGAAAATATTATCCGTATCCGTGAAGAGATGGATAAATTCCGGGCAGAATTGGAAGAACTGACAAAGAATAAGGGTGGAAATTCTCAGGAAATTGCCGAAAAAGAGAAGAAGATCCAGGAATTGAAAACAACAATTGATAATTCCGGGGATCTGTTTGATGAAATCAAACTTCAGATTGAACGTTCAAAAAGAGAACGTGAGGAATTGAATAAACGGCACAAATCATTTTTCGAAAAACGTGAAGAGATCTCAAAACATATGACAGATCTTGATAAAGAGGTTTATCGTCTGGAAAGTCAGAGGGAAGGGTACGAAGAAGCTTCTGAAAAGCAGATTAATTATATGTGGGAGGAATATGAACTCACACTGAATCACGCAAAAGAACTTAGGAATCCGAACCTGACCGATCTTGCAGATATGAAGAGACGGATCCAGGAGTTAAAAGGTGAGATCCGTGCACTGGGTAATGTCAATGTTAATGCGATAGAAGAATATAAAAGTGTATCCGAGCGTTATGAATTCCTGAAAGGCCAGCATGATGATCTGGTAGAAGCAGCCGAAACACTGGAACAGATTATCGAGGAACTTGATAATGCCATGCGTAAGCAGTTCAAAGAGCAGTTCGCCAGAATTGCAGCCGAGTTCGATCAGGTATTCAAGGAAATGTTCGGAGGCGGAAAAGGAACGCTGGAACTTATGGAAGATGAGGATATTCTGGAGGCGGGTATCCGGATCATTGCCCAGCCGCCTGGAAAGAAGCTGCAGAATATGATGCAGTTGTCCGGTGGAGAAAAAGCATTGACAGCGATAGCACTTCTTTTTGCGATCCAGAATCTGAAGCCGTCACCGTTCTGTCTGCTGGATGAGATCGAAGCGGCACTGGATGATAATAACGTAGACCGTTTTGCACAATATTTGCACAAGTTAACAAAGTATACGCAGTTCATAGTAATCACACATCGACGTGGAACAATGACGGCGGCAGACAGACTGTATGGTATCACTATGCAGGAAAAAGGTGTATCTACACTGGTATCTGTCAGCCTGCTTGAAAATGAACTGGATAAATAGGAGGAAGATATGGGATTTTTTGAAAAACTGGTTGCCGGTCTTGGTAAGACCAGAGACAATATTGTATCAGGAATGGACAGCATCTTTCACGGATTCTCCCGTATCGATGATGACTTTTACGAGGAGCTGGAAGAGGTTCTGATCATGGGAGATCTTGGTGTACAGGCAACATATGATATTCTGGATGATCTGAAGGCAAAAGTAAAAGAAAAACACATCAAAGAACCAATGGAATGCCGGGAACTTCTGATCGAAAGTATCAAAGAACAGATGGACATCGGAGAAACAGCATATGAATTTGAAAACCGCACATCCGTAGTGATGGTAATCGGTGTCAATGGTGTAGGAAAGACTACAACGATCGGAAAGCTTGCAGGAAAGCTTCGTGCAGAGAATAAGAAAGTTGTAATTGCAGCGGCCGATACATTCCGTGCGGCGGCCGGAGAACAGTTAAAAGAATGGGCGAACCGTTCGCAGGCAGAGCTGATCGGCGGACAGGAGGGATCTGATCCGGCATCGGTTGTGTTTGATGCTGTTGCGGCAGCAAAGGCGCGGCATGCAGATGTGCTGATGATCGATACAGCCGGACGTCTGCACAATAAAAAGAATCTGATGGAAGAACTCAGAAAGATGAATAAGATCATTGACCGGGAATTCCCTGAGGCATACAGAGAGACATTGGTTGTTCTGGATGCAACAACAGGACAGAATGCCCTGCAGCAGGCGAAGGAATTCAACGATGTGGCAGAGATTACAGGGATCGTTTTGACAAAGATGGATGGAACCGCAAAAGGAGGAATCGCAGTTGCCATCCATGCAGAGCTGGGCGTTCCGGTAAAATATATCGGTGTGGGAGAGACTATTGACGATTTGCAGAAATTTAATGCAGATGATTTCGTGAATGCGTTATTCGAAAGACCGAAAGATGATGAGGCTTCAGAAGAGGTTTCAGAAAACGAATAAGAGGAAGAGAGGAAGTACGAGATGTTAACATTAGAAAAATTCAAACAGGCGAGTGCAATCGTAAAAGAAGTAACCCTGCCAACTAAGCTGGTATACAGTGAATACTTAAGCAAACAGACAGGTGCTGATGTCTATCTGAAACCAGAGAATATGCAGTATACAGGTGCTTATAAAGTACGTGGTGCATATTACAAGATCAGTACAATGAGCGAAGAAGACAGAAAGAAAGGTCTTGTAACTGCGTCTGCAGGTAACCATGCACAGGGCGTGGCATATGCAGCAAAGAAATTCGGCTGCAAGGCAACAGTAGTTATGCCGACAGTTACACCATTGATCAAAGTAAATCGTACAAAGAGCTATGGAGCAGAAGTCGTATTACACGGAGATGTCTATGATGATGCCTGTGCATATGCAATGAAACTGGCAGAAGAAGAAGGATACACATTCGTACATCCTTTCGATGATCTGGATGTTGCAACGGGACAGGGAAGTATTGCAATGGAAATCTTTGAAGAACTTCCGGACGTAGATTATATTCTCGCACCAATCGGTGGCGGCGGTCTGATCACAGGAGTTTCGACACTTACCAAGATGCTGAATCCGAATGTCAAAGTAATCGGTGTAGAACCGGCTGCCGCTGCAAGCATGACAGAGGCATTGAAAGAAAGACATCCGGTAACACTTGCAAGTGCCAATACGATCGCTGATGGTACAGCTGTAAAACGTGTCGGAGAAAAGATCTTCCCATATGCAGAAAAGAATATAGATGAAGTTATTACAGTTGCAGATGATGATCTGATCGGTGCATTCCTCGATGTAGTAGAGAATCACAAGATGATCGTAGAAAATTCAGGCCTTCTGACAGTAGCGGCTCTCAGACAGCTTGATCTGAAAGGAAAGAAAGTCGTATCCATCTTAAGTGGTGGTAATATGGATGTGATTACAATGTCCTCGATCGTACAGCACGGACTGATCCAGAGAGACAGAATCTTCTCTGTATCTGTACTTCTTCCGGACAAGCCGGGTGAACTGGTACGCGTTGCAGCTACAATCGCCAAAGCAAATGGTAATGTAATCAAACTGGAGCATAACCAGTTCGTAAGTACCAACCGAAACGCAGCAGTAGAACTTCGAATCACTCTGGAAGCATTCGGAACCGAACACAAACACCAGATTATGAAAGCCTTAGAAGACGAGGGCTTAAGTCCAAGAGAAGTTAACGCAAAACTTTATTAATAATATATAAAAAATGATTATGGAATCCCCATAATCA
>NZ_JAMOYX010000075.1:0-8264 GCF_023669465.1 Dorea sp. MB18-49 | reverse complement strand
TTTTTGTGAGCTCGTTTTTAGGTCAACTTTTTTGCTTTAGGATTTCCCCATGTTGGAGTCAGCACAGGCTGGGACCTTGTAGTTTTATTCCGGTCGGTGACAGCCGCCATGATGCATTAAATAGAAATTTCCTCCGCATGTGCAAGCGCCGCCGATATATTCGGACAGAAATTCTCCCGTCCAACCAGCTCCACGAATCCGGCCTTCTCCATAACCTTCATCGGCTGTTCATTCACATGCGAGAATACCAGCGTAATTCCCTTATTTTCACATACTTTTGTCAGGTTAAATAATGCGTTCATCGCGGTACTGTCGATTGCCGGAACACTTCGCATACGAAGAACCAGGCAGGTCGTAAAGTCTTTGACAACGATGTGCTCGATCGCATCTGCAGCACCAAAGAACAATGGCCCGGTGATCTCATAGACACGGATCTGCAGTGGAAGCTTCTTCAGATGTGCATCCACATCCGGTGTATCATCGTCCACGTAAGTCCAGCCATCGACATGCGTTTCCTCACTCATACGCTTGATGAAGAGAAGACATGCAAGCACCATGCCGATCTCGATCGCAACCACAAGATCGAACAGGATCGTGAGAATGAAAGTTGCAAATAACACGATGATATCACTTTTCGGTGCAGTGCGGATTAAGTGTACGAATGTACGCCACTGGCACATATTGTATGCTACGATAAACAGGATTGCTGCGATGGTCGGCATTGGGATCATTCCGGCGAATGGCATCAGTACGACGAGTACGATGACCAGTGTGATGGAGTGCACCATTCCGGCAACCGGTGTGCGTCCGCCATTTTTGATGTTGGCAGCGGTTCTTGCGATCGCTCCTGTGGCAGGGATACCTCCGAATAAAGCAGAGGCGATATTACCGGCACCCTGGGCAACCAGTTCCATGTCGGAACGGTGCTTTCCGTTGATCATTCCGTCTGCGACGACGCAGGAAAGAAGTGATTCGATCGCAGCAAGCACAGCAATGGTAAATGCATTTGGAAGCGCATTTTCTATAATGTGCAGATTCACAGCCGGCAGATGAAATGCCGGAAGCGAATTACTGATCGTGTAAAGATTTCCAATTGTAGATACCTTAAGCGGCAGGAACTTTACCATCAGGATTCCGACGATAACGGCAATCAGGGAACCCGGAATCTTTTTGAAGATCACCGGTGAGATGATCAGGATCGCAAGGCTTACGATACCAACGATCAAAGCAGCGGTATTCATGGTAGAAATATTTTCAATAAATGCTTTGAATTTTTCTGTGGTTTCAATCGGCTTTACGCCGTCCGGATAAGTGACTCCGAAGAAATCCTTTAACTGTCCGATGACGATCGTAACGGCGATTCCGGATGTGAAGCCGGTTGTGATCGTATACGGAATGAATTTGATCAGACTTCCGAAGTGACAAAGGCCCATCAGGATCAGGAAGATACCTGCAAGGATGGTTGAAATCACGAGCCCGTCCAGTCCGTCTTTGGCGACAATACCCGCAACGATGGTTGCAAATGCAGCGGTCGGTCCGGCAATCTGTACACTGCTTCCACCAAGTGCAGAGATAACAAATCCCGCAACGATGGCCGTGAAGATTCCGGCTTCCGGTCCGACACCGGAGGCCAGTGCAAGTGCAATGGACAGCGGAAGTGCGATGATCGCAACGATGATTCCGGCGGTCACATCTTTTACAAACTGGGTACGGTTGTAAGATTTCAGTGAAGTCAGTAACATTGGTTTCAATGAATTCATGTGTAAATTTTACCCTTTCTCTTTTGTTTTATTCCTCTAATCTATAAAAACAACTTTAGAAGTATATCATAGGAAGAAAGCCGAAGGGGGAGTGTTTGCATTTATATACAATTTTGTGGGAAATATATAGAGTAGTACGTGGAAAAAGGCTTGAAATTCATAGTACGAAAGTCTATAATATGTTGCGGGCAGTTATGATACTGCACACGATAGTTAGAAAATCAATGATAAAATTCAACAAAAAAGGCAGGTGAACAGAATGGACGGTTGCGATAGTCATGGGCGAAGTTGCAGCATAGGATGGAAATTAAAAAGTTTATTAAGCAACAGTCGATTCTGTTTGAGTTAATTGCTGTACATTTAAGAGAAGCTCTAAGCGGCAAGTTCTTGGTACAGGCATCATAGATTTCTTTTATTTCTTATCCTATTTCCCAATGAGTATTACAAGTGAATAATAGCAGTCGTTTCATGGAGGATATGATCGTTACATATCCTGCAGTGTGTTTATGGTGAAGAAAACTGGAAAATGTATATCCGGTTATAGTGCATTAGGAAAAGGACAGGAGGTAAAGGTATGGAAAACAAAGATTATACAGTCGAGATACTGGAAATCATCAGAAGTAATACATCACCAGGTATTATGAGAAACAGACTGGAAGATTATCATGCAAATGACCTTGCAGAAGTATTTCCACAGCTGAAAGTATCAGAGAGAAGAAAAATCTGCAGAATCCTGGATCTGGACATGCTTTCTGATATCTTCGAGCATATCGACGAACAGGAAGCGGCAGAATATCTGGATGAGATGGATATCAAAAAAGCGGCAGCGATCCTTTCGGCAATGGAGACGGACGCAGTTGTGGATGTTCTGCAGATGATTCCGAAAGAGAAGAAAAATCTGCTGATCGAATTAATGGATGACGATGCCAGAAAAGATATGGCAATCATCGCTTCCTTTGATGAGGAAGAGATCGGAAGCAGAATGACAACGAACTGCATCATGATCCGTGAGAATCTGACGGTGAAGCAGGCAATGAGCAGTCTGGTAGAACAGGCAGCAAAGAACGATAACATTTCTACGTTATTTATGGTAACGGAAGATAATACATTTTACGGAGCAATGGATCTGAAAGATCTGATCATCGCAAGAAGAGAGTCTCCGTTAGAAGATCTGATCGCGACATCGTACCCATATGTATATGGAAATGAGCTGATCGATGACTGTATCGAGAGATTGAAAGATTATTCCGAGGATTCCATCCCGGTACTGGATAATGACAACAAGCTTCTCGGAGTCATTACATCCCAGAGTATGGTAGACCTGGTTGATGATGAGATGGGTGAAGATTATGCGAAGTTCGCCGGTTTGACCGCGGAGGAAGATTTGAAAGAACCATTAAGAGAAAGTATCAAGAAGAGACTTCCGTGGCTTCTGGTACTGTTGGGACTTGGAATGGTCGTTTCATCCGTAGTCGGTCTGTTTGAAGAAGTGGTAAGTCAGCTTACGATCATCATGTGTTTCCAGTCACTGATCCTGGATATGGCAGGTAACGTAGGTACGCAGTCACTGGCCGTAACGATCCGTGTACTGATGGATGAGTCACTGACCGGAAAGCAGAAGGCAGAACTGGTATTTAAGGAAATGAAGATTGCATTCTCGAACGGTTCGATCCTGGGAATTCTGTCGTTTGCACTGATCGGGCTATACATTGCATTATTCAAAGGAAAGACGTTCGTATTCGCATATGCGGTATCCGGATGTATCGGAGTGTCACTGTTGTTGGCGATGGTGATCTCAGGAGCGGTTGGAACATTGATTCCGTTGTTCTTTAAGAAGATTCATGTAGACCCGGCGGTTGCTTCGGGACCACTTATCACAACGGTCAATGACCTTGTGGCAGTTGTATCTTATTACGGACTGAGCTGGATATTCCTGATCAATATGATGCATCTGGTTGGCTAGTTTAAGTTACAGTTAGAATGATAGTTAGAATGAAGACAGATAGTCATGGACATTAAAGATTTAAAAGTATTTCATACAATAGCAAAAGAAGAAAGTATTGCAAAGGCATCCCGTATTCTCTATATGACGCCTCAGGGGATCAGTAAGATCGTAAAAAACCTGGAGGCAGAGATGGGATGCCGTCTCTTTACACGTAATAAATCCGGCATGCAGCTCACAGAAAGCGGAAGACGTTTTTTAGAATATGCGGATAAGGATATCGAAGATTATTATCAGGTGAAGAAGGATATCCTGCATATAGAACAACGACAGCGCAAAGTAGTGGATCTTTTGTCGGCATATGGAATCATCCGTATGGTGACGCCGGACTGCATTGCGGAATTTTGTAAGAAATATCCGGATATAGAATTCCATTACAGGGAGTACCCGGATCTGCAGGCAGAGCGTCTGTTTGCTGAAAATGAAGGAAATGTTGCGTTTTCCATCGGAGAATTTGATGAGGAGTTATATCATGTAGTTCCGTTGGAAACATTTCCGATTAAGCTTCTGGTAAATGAACAGGATCCGTTAAGTGAACAGGAAAGTGTGACAATTGAAGATCTGAAAAACAGGCCGTTATATATTGAAAGCAGTCAGTTCGCAATTTATCATCTGATCATGAAGAAATGTGAAGAAGCCGGGTTCCAACCGGATATCGCATTTCAGACCAGTGGATTCAGTTTGTGCCATAAGATGGTGAAGGAAAATAAAGGCATATCCGTGACGGTGGATTTTGTCTTTGATGACATGAAAGAACAAGGGCTGAGACTGATCCCATTTTCGGATGATGTGTATGAGTGGAAAGCATGTATGATTACCAGAAAAGAAGAAGCGGAGAATGAAGCAGTACAGTGCTTCCTGCAGTTTATACAGGAATGGATCGGGAAAATTAAGAGTGGGGAGATTATCCGGTAGGAACCTGAAACAGAACAGGATGGAGATAACGCATAAGAAAAAAGTTGATATAAAGTAACAAAAAGTTGCGGATAAGCCATAAATTCTACATTGTCAACAAATTGACAGTGGAAGATTTATGGCTTTTTGTATAGAAATTTTCTAAAATAGACGGATTGAATAAGTCAAAGAATCTATAGATAATCTCACTTTAACAAATAAATTTTATATAGCTATAATATAAATATATGGGCATTGGGGAATGCCCGGAGAAGATTTATTTTTAATTTATTTTAGGAGGTATTAATTTATGAACATCGGAGTAACAGAAATCAGCCCAAGAGCGGTGCAGAGAGCAGCAGAGAAGAATTTTAAAAGTGGATATTACTGTTGTGAGGCACTGATGTGTACGATCTGTGACGAATTCAAACTGGATGTGCCAAAGGAAGTCATTGCAATGTCATCCGGTATGGCTGTCGGAGCAGGCAAATCGGGATGTGTCTGTGGCGCATTCAACGGAGGTCTGCTTGCACTTGGAATGTTCTTCGGAAGAACAGAGCAGGACGGGCCAACCAATCCAAAGAGCGTAAAATGTATGGAACTGGTTCACGAACTGCATGACTGGTTCAAGAAAGCTAATGGGAAGAATGCAATCTGCTGCAGAGTTCTGACAAAAGAATTCAATATGGGACAGGGTGAGCACAAAGAACAGTGTATCTTTTTCACAGGACTGTGCGCATGGAAAGTAGCACAGATTGTCTGTCGTGAACTGGGAATCAAGAATCTGGACGAAATTGATGAACCGGCAGAACGTCGTGCAATTGCAGATATCTAGAATACATAGATCCAGACTAGAAAGGAAGACAAGATATTATGAAAGATGTAATCAAAAAAATACCGATTCCAATCTGCGGAGTCATGCTTGGAGCGGCAGCTTTAGGTAACCTGCTTCAGAGCTATTCAGAAGGAATCCGTTATGTGTGTGGAGTGTTCGCAGCATTTCTGCTGATCCTGGCACTTCTGAAGCTAATTATGTTTCCGGGAGCTGTGAAGGAAGATATGAAGAATCCGATCATGGCAAGCGTATCAGGAACATTTCCGATGGCACTTATGATCTTAAGTACCTATGTAAAACCATTTATCGGACAGGCGGCTTATTATATCTGGCTGTTTGCGATCGCATTACATATCGTGCTGATCATTTATTTTACGGTAAAATTTGTATTTAAATTGCAGATGCCAAAGGTATTCGCAAGTTATTATATCGTATATGTTGGAATTGTCGTTGCATCAGTCACGGCACCTGCTTATGAGAAACTTGCAATCGGAAGTGCAGCATTTTGGTTTGGATTTGTGACACTGATCCTGTTACTGATCCTGGTTACATACCGCTATGTGACGGTGAAAGAAGTACCGGATCCGGCAAAACCACTGATCTGTATCTATGCGGCACCGACAAGCCTCTGTATCGCAGGATATGTACAGTCTGTCATGCCGAAATCTTACGGATTCCTGATGGGAATGTTTGTAGTTGCAACGGTGATCTACATCTTTGCACTTGTAAAAGCAATCGGCTATTTGAAGATGCCATTCTTCCCAAGCTATGCGGCATTCACCTTCCCATTTGTCATCAGTGCGATCGCTTCAAAACAGATGATGGCATGTGCAATGAATATGGGACATCCAATGCCGTTCCTGAAATATGTGGTATTGATCGAGACGATTATTGCGGTTGTTCTGGTTGTGTATACTTATATCCGATTTATGGCATTTATCTTTGGTGGGAAGAAATAAGTTAGTGTAGAAGAAAAAAGAATGTTTGAAAGAATGATATAAAATATTGAGAGCGCCGGATGTAAGATTGCATCCGGCATTTTTATACTAAAGTATGTAAGAAAAGTTGCCGGTGCCAGGTTTTTTAGTATTCATTGATAAAGTATTCATAGAAATTACTGATAATAGCGTTTTCTTAGTTGGGCAGAAAATGTTACACTATACAAGAAAGAATATTCAGAAAGTCTCAGGCAGGAAGGATATTCATTAGAAAATTAAGAACGAAAGAAAGGTTTACAAAAAATATGGTAAAGATAGATCTGATTACCGGATTTTTAGGTTCCGGAAAGACAACATTTATAAAAAAATATGCAAAGCATCTGATTGACAAGGGAGATAATATTGGAATCTTGGAAAATGATTATGGTGCGGTTAATGTAGATATGATGTTATTAAAGGACCTGGAAGGTGAAAAGTGCGAACTGGAGATGATTGCCGGAGGATGCGACGCAGACTGCCACAGAAGACGATTCCGCACGAAGCTGATTGCAATGGGAATGTGCGGTTATGACCGGGTAATTGTGGAACCGTCCGGTATCTATGATGTGGATGAGTTCTTTGATGTATTAAGGGATGATCCGATCGACAGATGGTATGAGATTGGCAATGTGATCACAGTTGTTGATGCGAAGCTGGAATCAGACTTGTCGGATGAGGCAGACTATCTGTTGGCTTCCGAGGCTGCAAATGCGGGATGTATCGTACTTAGCAGAAGCCAGGAAGCAACCGAAGAAGAGATAAAAAATACGATAGAACATCTGAATCATGCAATGGAAAAAGTACAGTGCAACAGAAGATTCCGTGATGAGATTTTTGTAAAAGACTGGGAGACATTTGAAAGTGCAGATTATGAAAAGCTGTTAGCCTGCGGTTATGTGCCGGAGAATTACCGTAAGATGCATATCGAAGAAGGAGAGACGTTCAAATCTTTGTATTTTATGAATCTTGATAAGACAAAAAACGAGATAATAGAGACGGCAGAGAAGATATTTGCTGATACAGAATGTGGAAAAGTATTCCGCATTAAGGGATTCTTAATGGATGACGATGATAAATGGATGGAACTGAATGTTACCCATCAGGAGATGCGGCTGGAGCCGATCACGGAAGGACAGAAAGTCGTAATTGTGATAGGGGAAAACTTAAATGAACAAAGAATAGGAACTTTCTTTGCATAAAGTGCAGAACCGGTGGTGTATTCCACCGATTCTGTAAAAATACGGACTGTATGAAATCGTTTCACGCCATTCTTATTGTGCTTCTTCGAGCTCTTTCATTCTTTTTCTGATCAGTTCTTCAATCCGTTCCAGTTCGGAAATATCTTCTTCCTGCTCAATGAATGTAGCAATCATAGCCGAAGTAGAACTATTTCCAATAATATTTTTATATTCCGCATTGAAATATACATCTCTGGAAATGAGCGGACGGTAACTGCGGCTTAATACCGTTCCACTGTATACAATATCGGCTATTTCTATCAGATTCTCTTTTAACAGGACACGAAGAGAAGCCTGTACCGTATTAATGTTCATGGAACTTTCGGCTTTTACAATGTCGGAAGCAACCAGAGGAGTGCCTGCATCCCAGAGTATTTTCATGACGTCTAATTGTTTTTGGGACAAATTTCGTATCATTATACATTCCTTCTTTCCAATGATATCCGGGGATAATTTTTTGTTGCTCGGATATTATTATATAAGTAAATGCTTGTGAATTCAACAAGAATATATAATAAGGTATTGTTTGATTTGAAATAAATTGACAGATTGTATATG
>NZ_JAMOYX010000074.1:0-8304 GCF_023669465.1 Dorea sp. MB18-49 | reverse complement strand
ATTCCGTTCCCGTAGGTTGCTTTCAGATCTTCCGTGAATCCTTTGTATGTTCTCATTTTTCTTCACCCTTATAATATTTTTCTGCAATTTTTCTAATCTGTGCTTTTCCAGGAATTCCAAGATAGATCGGTGGCTTTAAGCCTGCTGCCTGTACGATTCTATCGTCCAGTTGTGCTTTCGTTTCAAACGATACTTTTAAAATCTGTGCCATACATTTTTCAAGGCTTTTTCCTTTCTTGCGTACAGCTTGCGCCATCTGGTCATCTTCTTCACACATCTGAATCAGGAAGTTTTTCCAGTCTTCCATCATGTTTTTGAGTTCTAAATCTTTCGATTCCATTTCCAGCTTTCCCATTGCGGCCAGTAGTGGAGTAGTCAGAGAATCTATTGCACCGGTGCAAAAATCCTCTGCGTCCTCCGAATCTAAGCCATTTTCTTCTGCTATTGTCTTGATAGCGTCCAGATCTCCTTCTTTTAACTGTGCTGCTGCCGCCCTGTTGATTTCCTCAGCAGAGTCAAATTCTCCAAATTTATCAAACATCTATGTATCCTCCATTATTTTTCTAATTTCGTCGCTGTATGCATGCCGTCCCTTTTCCATTCGGATCAGATGCCCCTGCATCTTCTTCCAGAGCTTCTGCCAGCCTTCTGCGTTTGCGATCGGTGTTCCATTGGTTTTTCGGAAGTCATTCCCGGCCCATCCACTAATGTGATAGTCGATCATGTTCACTACAAATGTGTCCTCACAGTGGATATGGACCTCGCAGGACTGGTTCAGGCGGCTCAATGCTTCTGTGATCGCCTTTACTTCTGTTTCGTGTCGTGTGCCTTTCATTTGGCCGGTATCCTGGATTTTTCCTATTCCTCCGGACTTTTTGGCGCACGTACATACAAATCCGTATTTTCCCATGGTTTTACTGTTGGAACTGGATTTTACAGCTGTGTAAATATCTACTCTAAACATTGGTGTTCAGCACCTCTTTCGTATGCTGCAGATTTTTATTAATCTCATGCATTTCTGCAGTCGCTCTCTTTACTGAGCTGATCAGAAGTTCCGGGATTGTGGCCGGAAGTAGTTCTTCGTTATAGGCCTCTTCCATGAGCTGGTTGTACTGATCATATTCTTTCTTCAGCTCTCTGCAGGCTCTTCGCAGTACAATCTGTTCTGCTCCGCTCTCCGTCGCAAGAATCTTGTCGATCTGCTTCTGTCTTTTTTCAATTTCATCATCGATTGCACACCACAGCAGAGCGGCGCGATCCGGTTCAATCTTATGTACTCTCGGGTAGATTTCTCTCAATACTCCATTGAGTTTTCGAGATACTAATACCAGCTCTTCCAGTTTGTTTTCGCTTGCTCTGTCTAAAATCAGCATTTTAAATCCTCCTATCCAACTTAATCATGGTGTAATACCGGTATTTGTACCCGGTGAATTTATTTGTTCCTTCGTAGTATGTATCTTTGTCTAAGTAGTAGCCTTTCCTGTCCTTGATCTCTCTCCACTGCACAAAGCGTTCTTCTTCCGGTTCCTTTAGGGGCATATTGCGGGACGCATGATAGCTTGTCTCTCTTAAGTGCTCTCCATAGCGTTCGCATGTTTCTGGTGTCTTCGTGATGTATCCGGCCAGATCTCTGAAATCTCCCGCTTCATACAGGTGCTTGAAGGTTACTGCTCCATGCTCCCAGGCATCCTTTATGATGATGTCTGCATCCGCTATCCGGTTTATAACTATGTGTACGTGCCAGGCTCCTTTTGTACCTACTTCGATATTTGCCATCCACCTCATTTTCTTTCCTGCTTTTTTATACTTTTCTCTCACCTTTCTCATGGCTTGTGCCAGATGTTTCTTTGCAGTCTCCATATCAGGCGGACGCTTATCCTTTTTGTATGTGAGCAATACCAGGTAGTCATTCTCGTGGAACCAGGTCTTCAGCTTATGTCTTGCTTTCCTTTCCCTATTCCATTGGTTTCGGAATCTGATCACTTCCGGTGTGGCTTTCCGCTTCTTCCCTCTCTTCTCTCCTCTTGCTCCATACTTCCCATCCAGATATTCATATATCTCCACTGAATGTTCAAACGTATATATCAGTCTTTTATATCTCTTTTTCATCCACCTGTATGTCCTATCTTTAATATTCTTAACAAGTGATGAAAGCGGGCGAAAATGCCCGCGTTTCTTGACTTTTTCGCCCACCGATGGTACTATAATATTGACTTTAATATTCGACAGGCGAAGAAGTCTTGAGGTACATCATCCGCATAATGATGTGCCTTATTTTTTATTCACTTGTATCACTATCCCCATCTCCATTCCGGGCATCCGCCAGATCTGTAGTCTTCTGATTCCTGGTACTCTTCCATGACCGTTATGGATGGGTCTTTCCCACATATGCACTCTCCGTCACCCAGATCTCTCATGTAGGCACAGTTCCTGCACTCCTGCTTAGCAGATGGTGTCTGCCACATTCTCTGTCCCATCGGTATCACCTCCTATGTAAACTAGATCAAACAGTCTCTTAAGCTGTGCCGGTGTATATACCGGTTGGCCATCAGCACTTACCCATCCGGACATTACGATCAAGCCTTTTTCGATGTCATTTTTGCAGTTATATTCATTCAAAGCTTCCTTGGCCAGCTGCAGGCGCTTGGCAAATTCCTTCTCTGACAGAATCTTTGGAATTTCATGCATCTTTCCCACCTCCCGTTAAGTTATTGTATAAAAATTAATTACGCAGGCAAGTAATACTGCGGTCAGCATTAACTCTCCAACGATCGTCAGCATCCAGATTCGTGTCCGAAGCATTTCGCATTCATCTTCCAGACGCTTGATCTGCAGCTTCACCACCAGTGGTGTTTCCGGTTTTAAATTCATACTGCTTGTCCACTCCTTTCTACCGCTTACGCGGTTTTCTCAATGGTATAGGTGATTTCCACCTTTTCCTGTTCTTCCAGAAGAGATATCAACACCTCAATGATTTTTTCCATGTCCGGTTTCATATTCGCCACCTGCTTTCTATCTCCTTGGTTTATGTTTATGTGTTACAGTTTGTACTTGTTGCATTCTCTATGCCGGTTCTTTTTCCTGCTTGTCCATGTCTGCTCTGATCTTTAGAATCTCCATGTTGCTTTTGGCAATCATGAATGCCTGTGGATCATGTGTCGCCAGATGTTTGGCTGTTTCTACCATTTCAGCGATTTCTTTCTTTTCTTTTTCACTCATTGCTTTTCTCACCTCTTTCTTAAATTTGAATCCTATTGACTTTCTTTTCTTATGCTCCTATTCTGTTGATACAGGCTTCTGTCAAAGCCGAGTATTCAAGAAAGGAGTCTAATTATGCAATTAGATATTTCATGCGTTCGTTCCATTCTTCTTACCGTTGAAAAATACGAAACTATTTATGAGTCAGTATCATTTGATGAAAACATATACACTTACTACGATGATTACCTGTCTTCTTACGATTTTCCCAAGATTTTATATCACGTCCAGTATTGTATAAAAGCAGGGCTTTTATCCGATGTATGTAGTAATAAAATTTGGGGCCGAACTCAATTTGATTGTTGCCTCGAACCTTTTGGGCATGATTTTCTCGCAAATACCAGGACCGAAGAAAAGTGGAGTCGTACACAAGCACTTGTATCAAAAGCCGGCGATGCAAGTTTGAAAGTTATTTCTTCGATCGCCGAAGGTGTCACAACAGCTCTTGTATCCAAGTATCTTCCTCCGGAAATTTCCAAGCTTATTACTTGATCCATTCTTCCACAGTCTTTTGGGCTACTATTTTGATGCACTCCATCATTTCCTGTTCATTTGGTGGGGTGTATTCTTTTGCTACAATAAAAAACATGAGTCCTTTAAAGCGTGCTCTTTCTATCCCCCACTTTATTGCAAACAAAATCGTCAAGGTTACGTTTGCTATCGCTATCCATTTCATCTTTTCTCACCTCACCTCTCTTTCTCTATTTAAGTTGCATTTTATTGACTTTTTCCCTCTTTTCTCCTATCCTGTTGATACAGGCTCCCGCCAGAGCCGAGTACGCAAGAAAGGAGAGTTTTATGTTTCGAAATGATCATTTAATTGAAAAAACTGTCGAGATTACCGTTGCTAAATTATCTAATACGTCAACTCCAACAAATGAATCGAACGGCAAGAATGTCGCTGAATTCATGCAGGAAATCTACGACAAATTAGTCGAACTTAACAAGGAAGACTAGCCAAGCCTGGCTCTGGCAGTTATCAACTCTGCCAGAGCTTGGGTTAATTCTGTCAGTTCGTTTACCTCATAGCTTTCTTTGCAATTTTCTGTTTTTTTCTGTATGAGTTTACACAGGTCATCTATTGTCTTTTCTACTTCTTTCATCCACTCACCTCTCTTTCTCTATTTGCAAAATCAAATTTAATTTGATTATTAAGGTAAAAAAATATACTCTAATGGCATATTATAAAGCTTACTGAGTTCTCTACTTTGCGAGATTGTAGGCTCTGACTTACCTTTTTCCCAGTTTACTACTGTATTCTTAGATACGTGCATCTCCCTTGCTACATCTTCCTGTGTCATTTCTGCGTTAACTCTAGCTGCTGCAAGAGAAATTCTTAACTTGCTCAATTTATTCACCTCCTGCAAATCGTACATTTCTTATTACGACTACACTATAAATCAAATTTAATTTGATGTCAACACTAAAATACAATTATTTTTGATTTTTAGTTGATTTTAGTCAAATTATATTGTACTATATGGTTATAAAAGAGGTGAATATATGACTGATATAGAACAGAAAAAAATATTTTCTAAAAATTTAAACTATTATTTATCAAAAGCAAACCAAACCCAAAGGGAGGTTGCAGACGCAATATCCGTTTCCCCTCAAACATTTAACACATGGTGCCAAGGCATAGCATTGCCAAGAATGGGAAAAGTTCAACGGCTTGCCGATTATTTCCATATTGAAAAATCTGATTTAATAGATGAGCGTACTGAACAACCGTCTTCTCCTAAATCAAATATAGTAAAAATCCTCGGTCGCGTTGCAGCAGGCATCCCACTGGAAGCCATCACAGATATTGTGGACGAAGAAGAGATTCCAGAAGAACTGGCACGGACCGGTGAATTCTTCGGACTCCGGATCAGCGGTGATTCTATGGAGCCGGATATTCATAATGGAGACACGGTAATTGTAAAAAGACAGGATGATGCAGAATCTGACGAGATTGTAATTGCTCTTGTGAACGGGAATGATGGAGTGTGTAAAAGATTAAAGAAATATGCAGACAGCATTGCTCTTATCTCATTAAATCCTAATTATGAACCGATGTATTTTAATCAGAAAGAGATTGAAGAAAAGCCCGTGAAGATTATTGGCAAAGTTGTAGAGCTTCGTCGAAAATTTTAAACGTATATAATCGCTTTGGTGTTTATATATAACTTACTTAACTTATTCATTCTTTAAGAGGGAGGATATTATTAAAATGAAACCTTATGTTGTGTTACAAGTTGTATTAAAGGAAAAACTTATCGGAACAGGCTCCGGAAACCTGACAGAACTGGAGAATATCATCAATACTCAAGCTGCAAAGGGATATCGCTTACATACTATAACCACCGCTTCCTCCGGAAGTAAGGGAATGCTTGGTGGTGATAGAATTCAAGCCACTCTCGTATTCGAGAAATTATAAATATATTTATTGTCCAAGGATAGAAGGCATCTATCGAATACGGTAGCTTTTGAATCTATTGATTCCGGCAATGTTGTAATTGCTTTATCATTTTACAAGAAAAACAATTAGAAACATGATGTCTGAAGTGGGGTGATTATCTTCTTTTTCTTTACTGGCGATGAAGCTGATACTTCTGTTCCAGTAGTAGCTGATGCCAATGAAAAACAGGAACAACAAGAAAATTACACAGATACTCTTTTCGAATCAATTAAACATATTAACGAATATGGTCAGGAATTCTGGTATGCGCGAGAGCTACAAATTGCATTAGAATATAAGCAATGGCGTAGATTTTACTCTGTAATCGAGAAAGCGAAAGACGCTTGTGAGAACAGTGGGAATACCGTTTCAGACCATTTTGCCAACGTTGGCAAAATCGTAAAAGCCGGTGTAACTACAAAAGATATTGGTGATATTGAATTATCTCGCTATGCATGTTACCTGATTGTGCAAAACGGAGATTCAAGAAAAAAAGTAATCGCATTAGGCCAAACTTATTTTGCTGTAAAAACTCGTCAGCAAGAATTAATTGAACACTTTGATGATCTTACTGAAGATAAAAAACGTTTAGCAATCCGTAGCGAGATGATTACGCATAACAAATCGTTGGCTGAAGCCGCACAGATGGCCGGCATCAATGATCCTCGCGATTACGCCATTTTCCAAAACAAAGGTTATCAAGGATTATATGGTGGATTGGGTGTAAAGGAAATCCATGCGCGTAAAGATCTCAAAAAAAGTCAAAAAATCCTCGACCACATGGGAAGTACTGAATTAGCGGCTAATCTCTTCCGTGCCACACAAACAGACGAAAAGCTCCGTAGAGAACATATTACAGGAAAGAACGAAGCAAACCAAACTCACTATGAAGTTGGCAAAAAAGTTCGCCAGACAATCAAAGAACTTGGTGGCACCATGCCAGAAGATTTGCCTACTCCGTCCAAAAGTATCAAGCAAATAGAAAAAGAGCAAAAGAAAAAATTAGACAAATAAAAAACCGCCCCTGCTACCAACAGAGACGGCTTAATGAATACTATACAGTGCCAAGGCACGTACAATAATCCCTAGACAAGAATATTGTACCACAATTTTCCAGCATCTGTATAGATGTTATTTTTGCACCCTTTTTTGCGTACATTTTAGGAAAGGTGATATAATATGACAGACAAAATTGAACGCTGTGCAATCTATATCCGTGTATCTACTACCGAACAAATGATGCACGGCAAATCGCTTGAAGCACAAAAAGAATATCTTACCAATTATGCCCGAGAACATAATATGGCTGTCGTTGGTGTATATGCTGATGAGGGAAAAACCGCCCGTAAAGAGTTCAAAAAGCGTAAGGCTATACATTCTCTGCTGCGAGATGTAGAAGCCGGGAAGATCGATGTTATCATCTTCTGGCGTATCGATAGATGGTTCCGTAATCTATCTGATTTCTATAAGGTGCAGGATATTCTTGACAGTCACAACGTCCGCTGGATCAGTACCAGTGAACCAGGCATTAACATGGAAACCAGAGATGGAAGACTGCAGCTTAATGTGGTTCTGTCGATTGGCCAGAACGAAGTCGATACCACCAGTGAGCGTATCAAATTTGTAAATGAATCATCGATCAGAAGCGGTAAATTAATTTTTGGCGATGCAAATATGGGATATGGCTATAAGTCAGGTATCGTTGATGGACAGAAGCGCATGGTTAAGGATCCTGATCGAGAACATGTCGTGGATGCATTTTATAAATATTTTTTCAAGCATCAAAATAAGTGCGCTACGCTCAGATACATACAAGAAACCTTTGATCCTGATTTCAGTTTCGGAATCATGAGGACGCTTCTTTCCAGCGAATTCTACAAGGGCACCTACCGAGGATTTCCTTACTGCCCTGCATATCTTACTGAAGATGAGTGGAACAAATTACAGAAGATACAAAAACGAAATGTTAAAGCTACACCTTCTGGCCGCATCTATCTGTTTGCAGGAATGATTCGATGTCCCGTGTGTGGTCAATTGCTATGCGGTACCGGGTGTTCGTCCATCATCAACAGGAAAACTGGTGCTAAAAGAACTTACTGCTATTACCGATGCAACAGAGCTATGATCGATCACATATGTTCTTACAGACACAGATTGAGCCAGAACCTTGTTGAAAATTATTTGCTTGATAACTTAGAGAATGAATACAAAAATTATAAAGTAAAGTGCGATAAAATTGAAAAAGAGAAAGAGAAGCAAAAGAAAAAGCAATCTCCTGAGAAATTAAGAAAGGAATTGGACCGTCTTAATTTCCTATTTCAGAAGGGGCGGATTGATTGGGATTATTACAACGAAGAGTATGGACGCGTCGAAAGTGAGTTGAATGATCTGCAGAGTGCTCTTCCGGAACCAGTGACGAATTACGGTTACCTCGAAGAACTATTGGATACAGATTTTCGGACCATGTATGATCAATTATCACAAGAAAACCGCAGAGCTTTCTGGCGTTCCATCATTCAGGAAATCCATATAAATGAAGACAGTACCATAACCTCCGTCGATTTTCTGTGATGCGTCTTGTACTAACTATACTGTTCCATTTGGAG
>NZ_JAMOYX010000073.1:0-9546 GCF_023669465.1 Dorea sp. MB18-49 | reverse complement strand
TAAAAAGGGAAAATATGTAATAATATGTACGAGGAATATCTTAATGAGTGGTAAATTAGATTATATAAATATGATAAAAAAAGTATCTCCCTATAATTTGAAAAAGGGGATACTTTATTTGCGCCATTATGGACCGAAAGGATTCTGGATAAAATTAACAGAACGTTTCCAGAAAAGCGATATTGATTATAAAGAATGGTATGAAAATCACAGACCATCTGAACAGGAATTAGAAAGAGAACGGAAGCAGGTATTTGAATACAGTCCTAAGATCAGCATCCTGGTACCGGTATACAATACACCGGAGGTGTTTTTAAAGCAGATGATCCAGTCAGTGAGAAAGCAGACTTATACGAACTGGGAATTGTGTATTGCCAATGCTAATCCTTCTAATCAGGAAGTAAGTAGTATTCTGAATGTTGCAGGCAAGAAGGACAACAGGATCAAAGTAGTGGATGTTCCGGAAAATGAAGGAATTGCACAGAATACGAACAGAGCATTGGAGATCGCAACGGGAGAATTTGTAGGATTGCTGGATCATGATGATCTTCTGGAAGAAAATGCACTGTATGAAATTGTAAGCTGCCTGAACAAAGATCGCAAGACAGATGTGCTATATACAGACGAAGATAAAGTGACGACAGATTTGGATGAATATTTTTCTCCGAATTTTAAGCCGGACTTTAATCTGGATATGTTGAGAGCAAATAATTACATCTGTCATTTTTTTGTTGCAAAAAAAGCATTAATTGAATCGGTAGGAAAGTTCAGAGCGGAATATAACGGGGCGCAGGATTATGATCTGATCTTACGATGTACGGAACAGGCGGAAAGAATCTCTCATGTTGCAAAGATATTATATCACTGGCGGGTGCATAAGGAATCAACAGCAGATAATCCTTTAAGTAAAATGTATGCATATGAAGCTGGAAAGAAGGCAATCGAAGATCATCTCAGACGATGCCATACAAAAGGAGAAGTCCTTCAGACGGAAAATCTTGGATTTTACAGAGTAAAATATCCTGTGACAGGAAATCCGCTGGTGTCTATTCTGATCCCGAATAAAGATCAGGCAGAGACATTAGATAAATGCCTGAAGTCAATAGAAAAACTGACGGATTATGAGAATTATGAAATTATCATTATTGAGAATAATAGTACGGAAGAGAAGACTTTTGAATACTATGAACAGATTTGCAATGATAAGATCCGTGTCGTATACTGGAAAAAAGAATTTAATTATTCGGCAATTAATAATTTTGGTGCAAAACAGGCAAAGGGAGATTATTTACTGCTGTTAAATAATGACATGGAAGTGATAAGTCGTGACTGGCTTACAGAGTTGCTTTCAACATGTCAGCGAAAAGAAGTCGGTGCAGTAGGTGCTAGACTATATTATCCGGATGATACGGTGCAGCATGCGGGAATTATCATTGGAATCGGAGGAGTTGCCGGCAGTGTCTTTGTCGGTATGAAACGCGGTTATACAGGATATATGCACAGAGCGGCTATCCAGCAGGATTTAAGTGCCGTGACAGCGGCCTGTATGATGATGAAACGTTCGGTATTTGAAGAAGTCGGCGGACTGGAAGAAGAGCTGAAAGTAGCGTTTAATGATGTGGATCTATGTCTTAGAATACGGGAAAAAGGACATCTGGTCGTGTATGATCCATATGTAGAGTTATATCATTATGAATCTAAGACCAGAGGAGCTGAAGATACGAAAGAAAAAGTGCGCAGATTTCAGGGAGAGATAGAATATATGCGCAGCCATTGGATTGACATATTGAAAAATGGAGATCCAGCGTATAATCCGAATCTTTCCTTAAAAAAATGGGACTATTCCCTGAAAGTGAACTAACGGAGAAATTATGTGTGAAGTAACAATCGTAATACCTAATTACAAAGGAAAAGAGTATCTGTTTTCCTGTGTGAAAAGTTTGTATGAAAAGGATCAGACAGAAAAGAAAATCCTGATCATAGATAATGCCTCGAATGATGGAAGTATAGAGGAAGTTGTAAAAGAATATCCGGAAGTTGAATGTGTGATGCTGGATAAGAACTATGGCTTTTGCAGAGCAGTTAATATCGGTATTGAAAAGACAGATACACCATATGTGATCTTGTTAAATAATGATACGGTGATAAAAGATAACTATGTAAAGTATCTGCTGGATTCGATCAAGAAAGATCCGAACATATTTTCTGTGGAGCCTAAGATGATCCAGTACCATGATCCGTCCAAAATTGACAGCGCAGGAACCTATTATAATGCACTTGGATGGGCATACGCATATGGAAAAGACAAAAGTGTGAAGAAATACAATAATATAAGAAAGATTTTTGCAACATGCGGAGGGGCTTCAATCTACCGGAAAAAAGTATTTGAAGAGATTGGAATGTTTGATGAGAAGCATTTTGCATATCTAGAAGACATAGATGTGGGATATCGTGCCAGGATAGCGGGATACGATAATTTATATGAACCCAAATCAGAAGTGATCCATGTGGGAAGTGCGGCAAGCGGAGCAAGATATAATGAATTTAAAGTCAAGATGTCTTCACGCAATAATGTATATCTGATATATAAAAATATGCCGGTTGTACAGAAGATACTGAACAGTCCGTTCCTTTTTGTGGGATTTTTGGTGAAGTACCTGTTTTTCCTTCGCAAGGGATACGGAAAGCTATATGTCAATGGTATTAAAGAAGGGCTGCATATGGGGGAAAAATCAGATAAAGTAAAATATGAATCCGGCCATCTTAAGAATTATATAAAGATTCAGATAGAACTATGGATAAATATTTTCCGGCGTCTGGCATAGGAAAACGAAATAATAGATAAAGTTGGTGAGTAAAATTGATCAAGGAAAATCAAGGGTTATTAAATAAAATACATGTGGTACTGGATGCGGTAGTGATTGTAATTTCGTATGTGCTTTCATGGTATCTGAGATTCAGGAGCGGCATTTTTGAGATGGATCCGTGGTATCTTTCTCTGCAAGTATATATGAGTGTACTGATATTCATTATACCGGGATATCTGTTGCTATATTATATTTTTCAGTTATATACTCCGAAAAGAGTCAGAGGAAGAAGACTGGAAGCATGGAATATCCTTCAGGCGAACACGATAGGCTTTCTGGTATTTATTTTAGTACTTTATTTCAGACATCAGACAGATTTTTCCAGAACGATGATCTTTGTTTTTTACTGTATTAATATTTTTCTGGAAATAGTAGAGCGTAATGTGATCAGAATGGGACTTCGGAAGATCAGAAGTCAGGGATTTAATCAGAAACATATCTTACTGATCGGATACAGCCGTGCGGCAGAACAGTACATTGACAGAATCCAGGCAAATCCGGACTGGGGATATAATATCCGGGGTATCCTTGCCGATAATGTTCCTAGAGGAACAGAATATAAGAAGGTCAGGGTACTGGGAAGAATTGATAATCTGGAAATTGTGCTGCCGGAAAATAAACTGGATGAAATCGTAATTACACTGGGTCTGGCTGAATATCATAAGCTGGAAAGAATTGTTAAAATGTGTGAAAAATCAGGTGTGCATACGAAATTTATTCCGGATTATAATAACGTTATACCGACCAAGCCGTACACCGAAGATCTGCAGGGACTTCCGGTGATCAATATCCGAAGAGTTCCGTTAAGTGATCCGCTGAATAAATGGATGAAACGCGGAGTGGATATATTTGGAGCAATTGTAGCAATTATTCTCTTTTCTCCGGTTATGATCGTAACGGCAATTATGATCAAGAAGACTTCGCCGGGGCCTTTGATCTTTTCGCAGGAAAGAGTAGGGCTGCAGAATCGTCCGTTTAAAATGTATAAATTCCGTTCAATGATCGTACAGGATGAGAAAAAAGAAAAGAAAGGCTGGACGACCAAAGATGATCCGCGTGTTACGACGGTCGGAAGGTTTATAAGAAAAACAAGTATAGATGAACTGCCTCAGCTTTTTAATGTCCTTCGAGGGGACATGAGTCTTGTAGGGCCGAGACCGGAAAGACCGCAGTTTGTAGAAAAGTTTAAAGAAGAAATACCTCGGTATATGATCAAACATCAGGTAAGACCGGGACTTACGGGATGGGCTCAGGTAAATGGATACAGAGGAGATACGTCTATTAAGAAGAGAATAGAGCATGATCTGTATTATATTGAAAACTGGACACTTGGATTTGACTTTAAGATTATATTTTTAACATTTTTCAAAGGATTTATTAATAAAAATGCCTATTAGCTTTAAGGAGAAGTCATGAGTAAACGTAATAAAAAAAGATTAACCAGAAGACAGCAGGAAATACGAAGAAAAAGACTGAAAAAACGCAGAAGACGCAGAAGACTTGTAATTATTTTGGAATTGATCATTCTGTGTATTCTGGGAACAACGGCGTTTGGCTTATTTAAGCTGGGAAAAATGGAACGCACCAATCTTTCGAATATAAAGAACAACGGACTGAAACAGACCGGATATACCAATGTTGCATTATTTGGTCTGGATTCAAGAGAAAAGAATCTTGGAAAAGGAAACCGGACAGATACGATTATGATCGCAAGCATCAATAATGAAACCAAAAAAGTAAAGCTTGTGTCTGTGTACAGGGATACGATGTTAAAACAGAACGGAGAACATTATGATAAAGCCAATGCGGCTTATTCAGTAGGCGGACCTGAGACGGCAGTCAATATGCTCAATGAGAATCTGGATCTTAATATTCAGGATTATGTCAGTGTCAATTTCCTTGCATTAGCCGATGTGATAGATATGGTTGATGGTATTACGGTAAAATTAACGGATGAAGAAGTTGTGCATATGAACAACTATTGTGTAGAGACTTCTAAAGTAACAGGTAAGAAATATAAGAAGATCGAACCGGCAGTAGCCGGAACGTATAAATTAAACGGCGTGCAGGCGGTATCTTATGCGAGAATAAGATATACAGCAGGCGGTGATTATAAGAGAACAGAAAGACAAAGACTGGTCCTTAAGAAAACAGCAGATAAATTGAAACAGCAGGATCTGGCAACGCTTAATAAGATTATAGATAAGGTAATGCCGGAGGTATCAACAAGCTTCACTACAAAGGAGATATTAAGTCTTGCCACAGGTGCCTTTGATTATGAGCTGGGCGAAACAACAGGTTTCCCGTTTGATCTGGAAACTCCGGAACAGATACCGGGATACAGTGGTTCATATGTCATCCCGAAAGGACTGGAAGAAAATGTAATAAAGCTGCATCAATTCTTATATCCGAATAAGGATTATACACCGACGGCAACGGTTACAGATATAAGTAATACTTTGAATGATATGACCAATGTATATCCAAATACAACAGAAAGCGGAACATCACAAAATGAATAAGAAGAAAGTAGATGTCGTAATTCCGGTATATCATCCGGGATCAGAATTTAAAAAGCTGATGGAGCGTCTGGAAAGACAGACCTATGAAGTAAACCGTATCTTTTTGATGCATACAACAGACGGACAGAGTCTGGAAAGCATGAAGGAACGTTATAAAAATGTGACAGTTGAAGAGATTACTCCGGATGAATTTGATCATGCCGCAACGAGAGACAAAGGAATCCGGCAATCGGATGCAGATATTGTGATCTGTATGACACAGGATGCCTGCCCGGATAACGAGTATCTGGTAAGTGAACTGGTACAGGCTTTGGAAGAAGCAAATGTTGCAGTTGCGTATGCGAGACAGCTTCCTAGAAAAGAAAGTACATTATTAGAAAGATATACGAGACAATTTAATTATCCGCCGGAAAGCAAAGTGAAATCTTCGAAAGATCTGGAAAGAATGGGAATCAAAACATTCTTCTGTTCGGATGTATGTGCAGCCTATAACCGGGATATGTATTTGAAAAACGGTGGATTCGAGAAAAAAGCAATATTTAATGAAGATATGATATACGCAGCGAAGGTTATAGTGAATGAACAGAAAGTATATTATAATGCAAAAGCAAGGGTAATCCATTCGCATAATTACAATTTTGCACAACAGTTTCACCGAAACTTTGATATGGCCGTTTCCCAGGCACAGCATCCTGAGATATTCCGGAAGGTAAGCTCAGAAAAAGAAGGAATGAAACTGATAAAGAATACAGTCGCTTTTTTGATAAAACAGAGAAGGCCATGGCTTGTTTTTAAACTTTTCACAGATTGTGTAGCGAAATATGCAGGATATCTTCTTGGACGAAAATATCAAAAACTGCCGAAAAAGATTGTATTAAAATGCACAATGAATCCGAGATATTGGACATAAACAGGAAAACAGGACTGAAAATATTGAAATTTAGAAAAAAATAGGGTAATATGTAAAAAGGTTTGTGTTAATTTAGGATAAATGCGGAAAGGATATGAAGTATGGCAAGAAATACAGGGAAAAAGGTCAGACGAAGAGGGCGTCGCAGAAAAAGAGGCTTTGCAACCTGGTCTATAGGGAAGAAAATAGGTGCTGTATTAGGCGGAACTCTTCTGGGCGTAGTAGTTATAGGATCAGTCATTCTGGCAAGTAAGATGAATAAACTGAGTTCGGTGAAACTCGATACAGATAAATTAAACATTTCTGATGAAGTAAAACATGAAAAAGGATACACGAATGTAGCGTTATTTGGTCTGGATTCAAGAGAAAATGATCTGGGCAAAGGAAATCGAAGTGATACGATCATAATAGCAAGTCTGAATAATGATACGAAAGAAGTTAAATTGGTATCTATTTATCGTGATACATTATTAGAATTAGATGACGGAAGTTATAATAAAGCGAATTCTGCATATTCTTTTGGAGGACCGGAAGGCGCAGTATCGCTGATTAACCGTAATCTGGATATGAATATTGAAAAATATGTAACCGTAAACTTTAATGCACTGGTAGATGTTATCGATGCGGTAGGAGGACTGGATCTGGAACTGACGCATGATGAAGTTGTGCATATGAACCACTATTGTGTCGAAACTTCAAAAGTAACAGGAAAAAGTTATGAGAAGATCGAGCCGGAAGTAGAGGGTACATATCATTTGAATGGTGTGCAGGCAGTGTCTTATTCCCGAATCCGTTATACGGAAGGAGGAGACTTTAAGCGTGCAGAACGTCAGCGCCTGGTATTACAGAAAATTGCAGATAAAGCGCAGAACATGAGTGTCGGCACTGTTAATAAGATCATAGACAGTGTATTTCCGCAGATATCAACAAACTTTACACTGGCTGAAATGATCGGATATGCAAAGAATCTTACAAAGTATAAATTAGGAGATTCGATTGGTTTTCCGGCTGAAAATACAACGGATATGTTAAATGAAGTAGGAAGTGTCGTAATCCCGAAGACCTTGTCTTCGAATGTACTTGAGGTGCATAAATTTCTGTTTGGAAGTGATGGGTATTCTGTATCCAGCACGATTGAAGGCATTGAAAGTGGTATTACTGCAAAAGCGTCAGATAAGGCCAAAAGCGGTACAACGATCGAGGATGATGAGACACCGGGAAGTAAGGGGTATTCGGAAAATTATTCCAATAATTCATCCGGAACCGGTACAACAAGAAGTACCTACGGAACAACGGGTGGAAGCACTTACGGAACCGGATCTTACGGTACGTCAAACGGATATTCCGGAGGAACATCGACGGGAAGCGGAACGACCGGAAGTACAGGCAGCACTTCCTCAGGAACTACGGGAACAACCGGAGGAACAGAAGGGACAACAACAGGAGGTGGAACGACCGGAGATAATGCAGGCAGCACTTCGGGAACCACTGGATCGACAGAAGGAACGGAATAAATAGTAATAAAAGATAAAGGGGTAGGTTACATGAGAAGAATTAAAAAGATATTTGTAACATTCTTGGCGATATGTATGATATGTCCATGTCTGTCGGTGATAACAGAAGCAGCGACAGCAGAACTGCGTTTTGCGGATCCGTCCACTACAGTAGGAGCGGAAGTTGATGTAAAGACCAAGCTGACTTCTGCTTCATCAATGCAGTCTATGGAAGCGACTTTAACGTATGACAAAAGTGAATTGAGATTTATCAGCGGTGATAATGCGACGGGAAAGGATGGAACCATTAAGATTTCCTGGACCGGAAGTGGAACAACTGCAGAATTTAATCTGAAGTTTCAGGCATTAAAAGAAGGTACTTCGAATATCGAAGTGTCAAGTGCTACGGGTACTGCGGAAGACGGAACGAACCTGGAAGTAACACAGGGAAGTTCTGCAGTTACGATCGGAGCTGGCGATCCGTCTCTGATTAAGGAAGAGACCAGTACCGAAGATACAACAACATCGACAGCAGATGGTGCCGTTGTGAAAGTGAACGGCAAGAAGTATGTTGTGACCAGCGATTTTTCGGAAGAGATCATTCCGGAAGGTTTTAAAAAAGGCGAGCTGACATTTGAAGGTTCAAAGTATTCTGTGATCACACAGGAGGCAAGTGGAATCAATGCAATGTATCTGACTGAAAAAGACAGCGATGATGCAGATTTCTATATGTATAACAGTGATGATGGATCTTTCGCACCGTTTGAAGAAGTTGAGATTGCAAAAGACAGATATATTATCCCATTGATGAATGATGGAAAGGTGAATCTGCCAAGCCAGTATCAGAAGACAACTCTGACATTAAATGGTAAAGAATTTGACACTTGGCAGGATACAAAAGACGCAGAATATTATATTATTTATGCTTTGAATTCTGACGGTGAAAAGACAACATATCGTTATGATACGACAGATGGAACCTATCAGAAATACACACCGGAATCAACCGGCAGTTCTTCTTCAGAAAGTAAGTTAAGTAACGGAAAAGGAATATGGGGAAAAATCCTTAATTTTGTAGAGAATTTCCTGGATATTGTAGTTATTATAGCAATTGCATTAATCTTACTGCTTGTTTTGGTACTTATTGTCACAGCAGTCAAGCTTAGACACAGAGATCTGGAATTAGATGATCTGTATGATGAATATGGAATTGATCTGGATGAAGAAGAGGAAGCATTAAAAGCTAAGAAAAAAGAAGAGAAACAGGAAAAGAAAGCACAGAAAGCTTCAAAACAGGTTTCGAAAAAAGCATCTAAGAGATATGATGATGAAGATGAATTTGAAGGATACGATGAGGATGATCTTTGGGTTACAGAAAACATAGCCAAAGCCATGGAAAAACCAAAGAAGCAGAAGAGCGTCAAACACGCAACGGCAAAAAAAGCAGCTGCAAAGGGTGTACGTTCTTTAGATGAGACAGGTCCTGCTATCCGCAAACCTGTAAAGAACATTAATCTTCAGGATACAGATGATTTTGAAAAATTTACTCCTTTAGATGAAGAAGAGTTCGATAATTTTGAAGGATATTATTCGGATGATGATTACGATATGTTTGGTTCAAATGACTATGATTATGACGACGATGAGTTATTTGATGCAACGGCAGATCTCTTAAGTAATCACCCGGAAAAGAAGAGAAGTCATGCGGAGATGGATGACACATTTAAGATGGATGTTATTGATCTGGATTAATT
>NZ_JAMOYX010000072.1:0-10029 GCF_023669465.1 Dorea sp. MB18-49 | reverse complement strand
AAATTCCTGTAGAAATAAGCAATGAAATATAAATGTATTTTTTTCTCATATTCCATCTCCTTTACAATTTCATTGTAATCATTTTTTGTGCTTTCGTCAATTAATATTCCGTAGGTTTATCCTCCTTCTGAAAAGTTGAATTCATTTTATTTTTCCTCCTTTTTTGATTTTCTTTTCATTAGAATATGAAAGAATAAAAGTAAAAGAAATTTGCATCAGGCATACCGCAATGGGCACTTTATAGGATATAAATTTCACTCTAGCCAAAAGAACTGATTACTTTTATGTGCATTTTTATGAGTTTTCTATACACATAAAAAAAGCAGCCGGTATCGGACTGCCATGGTTCATTTATTTATATAGTTTTAAAGTATGTATTTCACTCAATATTTACCTTTTTCTTACTACAAAACAGATTAAAATTGAAAGGTTACTACGTTATTAATGATTATTTATTATTGTTATTTATTTTAGAATATGCTGAGAAATTAAGGCTATTTACCAATATCTATAAAAGATTAGCAACGCTCTTTTTTTATATTTCGTAAACATCGGGGAAACACATCGCAAAGCGGATATCTACATCTGCCTTGTCTTTCATAACTGAATTCACCTCATTCCCGATATAACGGGCAGGCTTTTCAATCTTCATTAATATATCATCAGTTAATGCTAATCTTCTCATTGTTACTCCTTGATTCATTGATTATGATAATAAAATATTTTCGTCTTACCATATTTGTTTATTTTAGCATGAATCAGTGAATGGGGCAAATATAAATAAATCTCTTTTTAGGTATGGGAAGTCTTAGTAATCTTATTTTTTCTCGCTGATATTATGATAGATTTCCTTTGTTGCCGGATCATTTTCACCATTAACAACTAATATTTTTCCACCTATGCTCATCACTACATATGAATGACAGGATGAATGCGTATAACGGATATAATTTCCATAAACATCATTTCTAAAATTTCCCATAGCATATTTAAAATTCCCTAATCCATTGGTCCTATAATCATTCGAGTTCTGAAATAAATTTTCTTCATACGAGATACTGTCAATCTTCGTATAGTCTACGGTATAATCACTCCATCCCTGAGCCTTGATAGTAAAACTGTTATCTTGGAACTGAATATCAATACTTCCCCAAAACAAACTTCCTATAATGAATATAATAGTTAAAATTGTTACGATTCCGTATCTCACAATTGCCTTTTTTTTATATTGAATTTTTAATTTTTCTCCGGTTTCTATCTTTTTCTTATAAAAGAGATAGGAATAAAGAACACTGATGATTACTGCTGCCATAATGCTTACAACATACAAAACAAGTGCAGCTATGCTTTCTGCAAAAAGACCGCAAAGCATGCACAGAATACCTGATGCCACCCATATTTTCCCACTGAATCTATGCGTTGCGCTCCAATTTTCTTCATCCTGCAATGTCCATACGACCCTGATTCCTATCGTATTGTTCTGTTTTACCTTTGGCAGATAATTTCCTATAACCATGAACATTAAACCTGTCCCATAATAAATGAATGCCATAAATAGATTCTCTATATCTGCTCCCATATCAACCAATCTGGCAATACCATTATAAAGCAATGTAATAACAGGTATGATCCATATAGTCATCCCTATAACCTTGCGATTCTGTTGTCTGTTCCGGTTATCATAAAATATGATTGCAACAAACACACATTGCATCACTACAAAAAATAGATTTATCCACTTACCTTGTATACTCGTAAAACCCACCAGGACTCCTGCAAGAATTACCAATGCAGAGCTAATTAATGTACCTCTATATTTTCTTATCATTTCCTTCATCGTCCGCTGCTCCTTTCAAGTCTGTTATCCACAACATGACATCTTCCAGTACGGAAGTGTTTAATTCATAATAAATAAACTTTCCTTCTCTTTGATTTCGAATCAAATCAGCTTCCCTCAATATTGCCAGATGTCTTGATATAGATGCTCCCGTTACCGAAAAATGCTCACATATTTCTCCGGCTGAAAGCCGCCCATTTTTCAACAGGTTCAAAATCTCACGTCGTATTGGATCAGCCAGTGCTTTTAATGTATCTTGTATCCCCAAAAATTCATCACGGCCTTTCATTTAACATTTAGCCTAATCGTTAAATGAATTGTAATCCAAGATATGCTATATGTCAAGATACTACGCTCAGAAAAGTATCCGTGTTTCCGATAATGGCTAGTCTGGTACATATTCTTTATTTTGATATTGTTAAATTTCAAATTCTTTCAATAACTTTTCCTGATATACTATTTCTGTTTTCAATATGTAATTTAGAAATGCTCAATTTTTGTGAATCTTTTACAACTCTTTCATTTTCTCAAGAATCTCCTGATAAAATGCCTCCTGATCCCCACTGTTCTTCAGATCTTCCAGTATCACACCATCTTTCAACAGGATCAGCCGGCTGCAATAGCTTGCCATCTGCGGATCATGTGTGACCATAATAATCGTCTTTCCCATATGTTCATTAATGTCCTTCAATGCATCAATCACAATCTTTCCGGACTTGGAATCGAGATTTCCGGTCGGCTCATCCGCAAGGATCAGATCTGGATTATTGATCAACGCACGGCAAATCGCAACTCTCTGTTTTTCTCCGCCGGACACTTCATATGGCTGCTTCTCGAGAAGGTGTGATAAACCAAAGTTTTCGGCATATGCTTCTACATTCTTATAACACTTATCAACCGGTGCCTTGTCCAACACCATCGGCAGCATGATGTTCTCCTTTACAGACAGACTATTTAACAGATAAAAATCCTGAAACACAAATCCAATCTCTCTTCTTCGTATATCCGCCAGTTCATCACTCCATAATTCTGACGCATCCTTTCCCGTAAAGAAAATCTTCCCGGAAGTCGGTTTGTCGATCAAGCCAAGCACTTTTAAAAGTGTTGTCTTACCGCAGCCTGATTTTCCCATGATCCCGACAAATTCCTGTTCTTCAATGGTAAAATCCAGCCCTTTTAAAACTTTAATTTCTTCTTCATCCTGTCTGTCAGAATGAACCATTTTATAATTCCGGACAAGGTTCTCCACTTTCATAACTTCCCGTTTATTCATCTTTTCCTTCCACCTTTCGAATGATAAATCTTCCTAATATCCATGCAAATCCCCACTGTACTGCCAGATACATAAGCCATATCCAGGCAGCATGTTTCAGCCATGCAATTCTGACGGCATGCGTATACATCCGAGCATGAAACGTTGCTGCTGTAAAGATACTGGTCACGACTATCGTTATCAGCTCCGGCAGCCAGTAAAAGTAATACAGTTCTCTTTTCAGGAGTGATACTCGTGCTTTCTTTCGCATTCCCATACATTTCAAAAAGTCAGCCCTTACTTTCTTATCACTCATTTCTGATAACGATTTAATATACATCAGGAAAAGGCCGGAGATGGTCATTGTAAGCAATACGAATGTATTTATGATCAGTTTCATCGTATATTCTGTCTTCAGATCATTGACTGCCGTCTTTTTTGAATACCAGCAATGTACTTCGAAATCATACTGCGCTTCATATGTATGATTCTTTTCCAGCTTTTTCATTTTCTTTTCAATTGCTTTCTGGTATTTTGGGTCTGCCTGGATCAGTACAAGCTTCGTCGGACCCTGCTTAATTGTGACACCATCTATTCGCAAGGCCTTTTCTTCTATCTTGTCTCCGGTTAATATGTTCGTGTATTTCCACATTCCCTGTGCTTTCTTGAAATATGCATCCGAGAATACAACGATATTTTCCAGTTTTCCCTGACGGAAACATCCAATCAGACTTCCAATTTCTTCCCCTTCTATTGTTCTTTTCGGATATGCTTTGCTCGGCGAATATAAGGTATAATATTCACATGGAAGACCGATATGCAAAAATGGTTTCTTCTTTCCAAATGTCCAATCCACCGGCTGTGCCTTCACGGAGCGATCCTGTTGGTGCACCAGATATACCTTCTTTCCATTTCGATCAAGATGCATTGCTTCTTCCTTATACGATGAATCTACATATTTTTTCAATTGTTTGTATGTCGATTCAGAAATCCCGATCTGTTGTCCCTGTGGTCTTTTTCCTTGTTGCACGCCTTCGTTTTGTTCTGTCTTATCTGCATTTGCCACACGCACCATCGGATATTCTATGATTTTTGCCTGATAACCGTTCTTTATCCTATCAAAAATCGCATCATCTCCATTATCTGCAATACAGACAAAATCATACGGATACAGACTTTCCGGCTTCTCTGCAATCGTTACCGAAACTACCTGAAACAGAAAGTAAAACACTGCGCATACGTTCAATATTGTAAGTGCCAGCACATACCTTGCAGTTGTCTTTGATTTATAATACAAATGATTCCGGTTCAGCATCTGTGGCAGATATGCCGGTGTCTTTTTTGCACGTCTCAAATATCCGGCTCCTACAAAACGAATCAGTAAAAATATACCTGCAAAGAATGCAAAGAGCAGATACATACTTTCATGATTTCTCAACTGCCGGTATTCGAATATAGCGATCATACAGATTATGATTCCGGCTGTTATGAATAACTTTGTCCTCCTCTGCGGCATAGGTTCTTTTGCAATGTTTCTGATCGATGCCCTGACCAGATTGAAATCCGATACGATATCCCTGGTCGCCATCAATGCAATTATATACACTGCCAACACCACCAACGTACCTTTCACATAAGTAAGCCACGTCACCTTTGACAGAACAATTCCTTTTGCCAGCATTGAGAAAATCACTTTTCGGAACAGAAACATGATCATATTTCCCAATAGACCGCCGGCAATCAGCGAACACAAAAAAGCGACTGCGATCTCTATCCCAATAATCGTATACAACGCTTTTTTTCGAATTCCCAACGTCACGAATACACTGTAATTCTGCGTCCATTTTTTCATGTAAAATACGAGAACAAACACCATCAAAAAGATGGCACATACCGCCATCGGAAGCATTGCATTCAGCAATATCCTTCCAAGTCCTTCACCCAGCAGGAAATTCTCTGCCCGGTGAGCCTTCGCCATCATCTGATATATTCCAAGTCCTGCAAAGGAGAATGCAGAGACGATTACACCACAGAACAGCAGGAGGCCGTAATCTTTCCAGTCATATTTAAAATTGTGCCAGACCATCTGATAAAAAAGTTTGGTATAATTTCCCGGAAAATATAATCTCCTGCGCTCTTCTTCTTTTTCTTCCCGTTCCTTTTCCGCAAATATTTCTGCTGATTCCTTGGCATCTTTCCATACATCAAGCATTTTTCTGATCAGCACTTCTGCCATAACAAATATCATGATGATTGCAGGAATCAGAATCGTTTTTGTTGAATTATCCGCAAGCATTCCAAATCCGGATTCATTCACCACAATATATAAACCTAGAACAACTAACGCAGCGATATTCAGATAATATTCCTTATGCAGCCACTGCGTCACTATATGTAATACAATCACGATCTGAAATACAATAAGCAGTATTAACTGTATCCGGATTATCGTAAGATTCCCATCCCAGACAGATGCTGCCATCTCCGAAAGTGCTTTTATTCCTTTTGCTTTGATTCGGAAATATGCTGCATATATACTGTAATTTTTCCCTTTCAAAACCACCCACGGAAGCTGAATAAAAATCAAAATCATACCGTACATAATTGTCGATACAATATATCTTCTTTTCTTTGTTTCTTTCATATTCACCTGCCTCCTATCCGTAAATAGTAATCACAACCTCAAACCGATCCTCCTGGCTTTTACACTGAAACATTCCATTGTATTGTTCTACAATATCCCGGATATTTTTCATTCCATAACCATGTAACACTCCATCCTTTTTTGATACAAAATTTTCATCTGTCTGTATTCCCATATTTTTAGCCGCATTTACAATCTCGATGTATAAGAGCTGATTCTTCTTTTTCATTTTTATATGTATCCAGCGTTCTCCTTCTTTGATCTGCTCACACGCTTCCAACGCATTGTCCAAAAGATTTCCAAAAAGTGAAATGATCTCTCTGTCAGAAAACGGAAGCGTTGTGAATACTTCCGTACTGATCTGCATCTGCGTCTTTTGCTTCTCTGCCTCCTTCTCTTTCTGGTTAAGAATCATATCCAGCATATGGTTTCCTGTCCATATCTGGTAATTGTAATCCAACATGTCCCGGCTGAGTTCGTTCAGATATTCTTCCAATCCCTTCCAGTCCTGTTCCTGCGTATATTTCTTTAATGCAAGCAAATGATTCTTCATATCATGAACAATCTTCCGGCTTTTTAACATTTCCCTATATTGTTCTTCCATCGCCTTTACTTTCATCTGGAGCATCTTCTTATCCTGCTCTTCCAGTTCAGCTCTGTGCTGTTCTGTCTCAACGTCCCATGCTTCTGCCTGAATATCAAGAAATATCCAGATTCCTATGACAGCCAGAAACAGCATCATATAACAAAACATCGGCATAGAATAAAATTCTGCAAATCCGGTAGATGCTATAGCCATAAAGATGTAAAATGCTGCAAGATAAGTAATCCAAACAAATACATGATAATTTGTTGATTGATTCCCGTTTTTTATGCACTGGTATAATTCATACAATTCTATACTCTGAAGCAAAATCAGGAATATTAACATCAGTAAAAATATAAACGCAACTACCTGTGAATGTTTCCATTTCCACATATGCTGTTTTAAAAATGTATGATTATACATCTTGATGTAATCATTTTCCTGAAAAGTCTTAATTACATACATGTGAATCGTATTCCATTTTCTATTTATGCGCATCCACGGGAAGAAACAGTACACTTGCAATAAAATCCCCATAAAAGTATCTACTTTTCTCTTTTTTGTCCATCCATTCATTTTATCGGTCTCCATCTTATTTTCACATGAAATCTTTATAGTTATTGTACCATGCCTTTTCTTCTTCCGCCTTATAATGGCCATGAATAGCGGGTTTTCTGACCATGAAATTTTAAAAATATGGATCTACCGTGGTAATTACACACAGAAAAACCGCATGTTTTCTTTCATCCTCTGCTATACGAAGAACGGTCAGATATGCCTTGATAAACATATCTGACCGTTCTTATAATATCGCCATGCATTAGTATAAAACCACTCCCCTAGAACCTACCACTAACAGTTCCTTACGGATTCTTTTCGTTCTGTATTTCTTTCATAATATTCTCTACTTCTGAAACATCGACCTCTAACATTGCCGAAATTTGCTCTGCAGAATATTTTTTTGCCATCTTCTTTTCAATTAAACTTTTCAAAAGTGCTTTTTCGCCTTCTATTCTTCCCTCAGCAATTCCTTCCTGTTTTATCATAATCCGTTCTTCCCACGACTGCATATACTTCACCTCTGTCTTTTCACTTGCTCTAATCTGACAAACTCGTCTATGCATTTCCTGAATCCGTTTACTTTCACACGCTTCTGACACTTCATCCGTACTGTGTTCCATATACTTTAAAAGCTCTATCAGCTCCGGTGATACCAATTCCGGATGTTTACCTCTGGTATTCAGAAATATCCTTGTTGCTCCATCATCCAGTTTTAACTCCGGAACCTCTTCACACTTCATCTGAAAAGTATAACGATATAACCCATATCCAAATAAGTCAAACGGCATAATCAGCACAATCAAAACTTCATTTAATAACTTGAAATCAACAACTCCCGGTGGCAGCAGCTTACTATCGATGATTCCCTGAT
This sequence comes from Dorea sp. MB18-49, assembly GCF_023669465.1. Taxonomy (NCBI): domain Bacteria; kingdom Bacillati; phylum Bacillota; class Clostridia; order Lachnospirales; family Lachnospiraceae; genus Dorea; species Dorea sp. MB18-49. The sequence goes on along the minus strand of NZ_JAMOYX010000072.1, from coordinate 2,278 downwards.
ACAGCCGGCTTCTTTTCGGAAGATTATGCGTATTCTCTTTTTGAGCTTCTACTTCATATATCACATCATCTTCATCTATAGCATAGACATCCAGCCGGATCTGCCGATTATCTGTAGACGTTCTCTGTTCTTTTTCTGTTTGCGGTGGATGTTTCAGATTGGTATTCTGACTCAGTATGATATCCAACATCGTCTTTACATTTTCCGGATCATCCATCGCTTCATCGAACAGAAATTTATCCAGCAAGTTTAATTCTTTTAATGATTTTCTTTGGTTCATAAGCAGTTCTCCTCTCTTGTACAGATATAATACCTGCAAAGAAGAACTGTTTAGCTTTATGCATATGATAACACAGAATTTATATATATACCAGTATATACCGTTATCTTCTTTTATCAGACATGTATTTATCTGTTTTTTATGATTTTCATCTTGGATTCTTACCCGATTGTTTGGGTTTGAAATAAATGAATTGGTAAATATAGATGCGTTGCAGATATTAGAATTCATCTGCGTGTTGATAGGATAACATGCTCTATTCGTGCTTTCAATATATATTTTAGAAATGCTCAATTTTTGTAAATCTTCTACAAATTATCCCCGGGCAATTTTACTCCACAGACATATATTATATTGTAGACACATATATGAAAGGAAGGTTAAAAATATGGCTCAATTTACGAACCAGGCACAACTCCGTTACGGAAATTCTGTTACTAATTCAAATATTGCCGTCGGTGAGATTCTCGAAGTATTGTCAATCTCGAAAACTGCAGTAAAAAATACCTATCATCCGGGAGGTACCGTCACCTATATTATAAGTATTATTAACTCCGGTACCGCTCCGATTACAGGACTTACACTCACAGATGACCTTGGTGCGTATGCATTTTCTACTACTTCACTGACACCGTTAACGTATCTAGATAACACGGTAAAATACTATACAAATGGAACGTTACAGGCTGCACCTGCTGTAACCGCAGGTCCTCCGCTTGTCTTCTCTGGATTAACTGTTCCCGCAAATGGCAATCTGACACTGGTCTATGAAACAGCTGTAAATCAATACGCTCCTCTCGCCAATGAATCATTCATTACCAACACGGTTACTGCAAGCGGCGACGGCATTACTTCTATCACCGCTAAGGAAACGGTAAATGCAGAAGCCTTGCCGCTCTTAGGTATCACAAAATCTATCAGTCCGGTACCTGTTACTGAAAACGGAAGCCTGACCTACACGTTCCTGATTCAGAATGAAGGAAACGTTCCTGCAAATGAAGCCACGGCCGTAATCGTTACCGATACGTTTAATCCAATACTTTCTAATCTGACTGTCACCTTTAACGGAAGCACATGGACAGAAGGTGAAGACTACACTTATGATAAAACTACCGGTACTTTTGCTACCGGTGCCGGAAAAGTTACTGTTCCTGCAGCAACATTTACCGTCAACGAAACTACCGGTGAATGGAGCTCTAATCCGGGATTCAGCACTCTGACAATTACCGGAACAGTATAAGCATTAAAAAATGGCAGGAGAGACCATCTGAATAATGTCAGATGGTCTCTCCTGTTTTGCGATTATTTTCCGATTCAATCTTCTGTATCATATTGTTCCTCAATGATATCTTTCACCTCTGAAACATCCATATCCAATACATCTGCAATTTCCTCAATGGACATCTTATGATTCATTTTTCTGAGCAATTCTCTTTTTTCTTTTTGTCTTTCCAGCAATTTTTCTTCCCATGCCTGCATATACTTCACCTCTGTTTTTTCACTTGCTTTAATCCGACAAACTCGTCTATGCATCTTTTGAATCCGTTCACTTTTGCACTGTTCTGACACTTCATCTGTACTGTGTTCCATATATTTCAAAAGTTCTATCAGTTCTTGGGATACCACCCGGCAGCAGCAGTTTACTGTCGATGATTCCCTGATACAAACGACTTCTTTTCGGAAGATTATGCGTATTTTCTTTCTGCGCCTCCACTTCGTATATCACATCATCTTCATCCATAGCATAGACATCTAACCGGATCTGCCGATTATCCGTAGACGTTCTCTGTTCCTTCTCTGTCTGCGGTGGATGCTTCAGATTCGTCTTTTTACTTAATATGATGTCTAACATCGTCTTTACATTTTCAGGGTCATCCATTGCTTCATCGAATAGAAATTTGTCCAGCAAGTTTAATTCTTTTAATGATTTTCATTTGTTCATAAACAGCTCTCCTTTCTTATACAGATATAACTCCTTTAAAAGAAAAACTGCTTATT
>NZ_JAMOYX010000071.1:0-10229 GCF_023669465.1 Dorea sp. MB18-49 | reverse complement strand
AATCATGTTGCAAGTTGTATTTCTTTTCAAAATCTAGATTTTCAAATTGCTTATAAGAAATGTTAAATAAAGAGAAAATATTTGAAAGATGATTTTTTATATCGAGATTCTGCAATTCGTCAAATGCTTTACGTGAAAAGGGGTATTTATTTAGTTCGTGATAATAATAGTTCAGGCTATAGAATTTATATTTAGGATCATTTAAAAATATTTCACCAGATAGAAAGCGGGGATCTACATCTAAATTCTGAGCTATATTATTAAGATATATAGGGCGTATAAGTCCGTTGTTCAAGGCGCGTCGAAGAGTGCGTTCACTGCAAATAGATAATTTGTCAGTAAGTGAGCGGATATTATAACCTTTGCGTTTTATAATTTCTTTAAAAATTATCTTGTTAATTGGAATTGTATATACAGGTTTTCGTGGCATAAATCAATCTCCTTTAAAAGCGGACAAAATAAAATAAAATGCTAATTATATCGGACAAAATAATATGGTATTATAATAACACGTCGACGGGGAAAATAATAGATTTTGTGAGTTGGAAAGATAAATGGAGAGGAGAAAAAAGATGATTACAAATGAAAATAGCGTTGGAGTGAGTTCAAATGGAGCAAATGAATTAATGGAAAACGTAAAAATAAACATGTCATTAACTGGATGGTCAGCAGCAAGTGCAATTATTGTAAGTGCAGTCTGTGTGTCTACAACGGTAATTTGTTGGATTAAAACACGTGAAAAATTGGAAAGTAAAAAAATGAAATACTGTTATGAAGATCATGCAAAGGAAAATTTAGAAATGGCAATAAGATAGTACTTGTTTAAATGATATATTCGGGAGAGAATTTACTCTCCCGAGTGATAAAAGAAATGTTTTTTTATGATAGAGTCCAAGTCTTCAGAAATTCCGGAAAAATCCTGATTTAAATTCAATGCACGCACAGAAATCTGATTTCCGCTCATCTGGTATGTATTATTGGGAATAACATTTTCATCAGTCTGTGCATAAAGAAGCATTCCAGAGACAGTATGTTCACAGTCTTTTAACTCAAATTCTTTATTTTTCACATATGTAAAAATCTGATAGAGGTTATTGGAATGCAAAGTGTTTGTCCCATATTGCTGCTGAGTCATATGTGAATAATATTTTGCATCGATAATAAGTATATTGTTTCCTTGAGATAACATAATATCGGTTTGCATTTTAGGAAGCAATTGGTTCTCAGAATCATCAAGTTGCCAGGCAATCTGTGATGCATTGGCAGATAGTTCTGGATGTTCTTTACGATAGTATTCAAGCAAAAACTTTTCATATAAATGGCACATACGTTGTTCGTCAAAAAAATCCATTATTTTTGTGGTACCATCATTCTGTGTCTGGAGAAGTCCGTTATAAATCAAATAACAGATTCCAAGTAACAGTTGATAACTTTGATTGGAACGATTATAATGTTGGTTCCAATTTGCAAAACGTAAATCAATTTCGTTAACATCAGAAAAAAATAATAATAAATTCCGAAGACTCTTTTTTCGTGTATTTGTGATATTGGCCTTAAGAAGCATTAACATTGTAGATTTAATAATCTGGTTAAATTGTGTATTAGTTGAAAATTCATCGTATGTACAAATCATTTGCTTCTTCAGCAGAGTCTGAGTTTTAATGGATTCAGAAATATTAAGCCTTCCCTGTAGCGTGGAAAGAGATTCTGATTTTGGCAGATAATCTCTTCCTAAGCCTCGTTTTAGCTGTACGCTAATGCCCTTATCAAGAATGGCTGCACATAATTCAGCGGTATTATGAAATTTTTCTGTAGCCAGATCTTTATAGTTTTGTGCTTGTAATGCTTGAAAAGCGTAGGACAGCATATAATAAATATTTTGTACAGGAATCATTTAACAGCACTCCTTAGTCGATCAGACCAGTCTACGATTTTTGCGGGCTCATCAAACCAATATTCTTTTAAAAGCGGAATCAATTCATATTCTACAATGGATGATAAAGTTTGGGTGTTGGCAGCTTCTGGTGTTAAACCACAAAAGTAGCTGTGACCAATACAGAATCCTTCACCCAGTGAGATATATTCTGCTATCTTAGAATTGAGCTGTTTCACACAAGCAATTAATTTGTTAAAGGCATCACTTTTTAAAGAATCTTGGTAAGTTTGAAAACCAGAGGTATTAAATCCAGGTTTCATAGTAAAAAATGAAAAACGTCGTCTTAAAGCATAATCTAACATGGCAAGGCTGCGATCAGCAGTATTCATCATACCGATAATATATACATTTGCAGGCACAGAGAAATTCTCATCAGAATATAGCAATTGCAGTTCAATACCACGCTTATCTTTTTCAATCAGCATAAATAATTCACCGAATATTTTACTTAAATTACCACGATTGATTTCATCAATAATAAAGAAATAATCATTTTCATCATCATCCTCGGCCATTTTGCAGAATTTGTAAAAAGAACCCTTTTTAATTGTGAATCCATTTTCCGTTGGTCGGTATCCTTCAATAAAATCTTCGTAGGAGTAACTCTGGTGGAATTGGATCATTTGAACACGGTCAGGATTTTTTGCGCCGATAATGGAATAAGCAAGTCGTTTGGCAGTAAAAGTTTTTCCAACTCCAGGTGCGCCTTGTAAAATAATATTTTTCTTCATTTTTAAAACATTTACCAGTGTTTTATAATCTTGTCCATTCATATACACATCTGAGAGAAAATCTGCAGAAGAGTAAGCTGGATAGTCTATTTCTGGTTGTGTATCTACATCATCTAATTCATCTGGAGCAAAGATGGAAGTAAGCTTTTCAATATAATCTGTGTATGGAGTGATATCAGTTAAGCGTTTTGCTACTGCATTACCAGGATGTTCCCATTCGCCAACTTGAAGCCATTTTACAGCATGGACATTTTTATATTCCTGACGAAGATCGTCAAAGACATAATTTCCAGTGACAATACCTTTACCAACAAGAGTGTTGCTGCGTTTCGCAAAAATCACATCGTTAACTGATACGGTATTTGCAAAATTCCATGCCATCAAAGCCTGATTTTTTCGTGAAGTACTACTGTCGTACACATCTATCAGTTCTTGACGGAGAGCTTCCTTGGAAGCAAATTGGGAATAATCACCAATATCGTCCATACCTAAAACCATGATTCCTTTTTGTTGGCATTCATTCCAACTTTTATCATCAAAGACGGTATACATCCAGTAGTGCGTTTTATGTTTTTTATCGGAAAGCGTATTTGTGTCAGAATCATTAGTCTCATTAGTATATCCTACATTTTTTCCATAAATATGAGCAAAGACAACTCCGGGAACATTGCATTTTCTTGCATATAATGAAATTTGTCCCATGCGAATGAAAGGAATATCACTTGGTTTTTGATTTAGAAAATGCAATACTCTCAACTGAATATCCTGTCCATAAAATGGAGCGAATAATGTTGGAAAGAGCATTTGATAATATTTCATGCGCCATACCATATTGATTCCCGGGATATGTTCCAGCTGTTTATAGAGTTGTTCGTAATCTTTTTCAGAATCTAAAGGACCAAAAGAAGATATTATTTCAGCACCTTCAACCAGATCATTTCGCATTTCTTCTGCTTTTTGTATTGCTTCATCCTCAGTAAGATGTATAGGTTTTAATGGAGATCCACAGGTCCAACTTTGATTTTTCTTATGATAGAATAATCCAAATTTATATGCTGCTCCGCCGGAAATACTTCCAAATACTTCGCGGATATCTTTGTCCATTTCAAGTCTATAGCAGAGATTGGTTTTAGTTCCTTCGTCATTATAAAATAAAGAAGTTAACAAATCTTTTCCAAAAAGTGATTTTAAGCGTTCTATTCCAAAAAGATTTATAAAATTTTCTCGTAGCTCATCAGCCTTGTGAGCAAATGAAATCCATTCTGGAGTCTGAGATTCGCTATAAAACCATTCAGGAGAATATTTTCCTGACCCATTTTCTGTTATCTGAATGTTCGACATAATATACCTCCGAATTTATAAACTAGAATTAGTATATCATTTAACTGCAGCACTGTCATAGATTATCGAAAAATAGAATTATATTGATATTGAAAGAGAAGAGCAAGATCCACCCGGGTAATACCGTATCGTAATAATTGAAAATAATATTTAGAAATTAGGAATATTATATTGGCTACATTAAAAATGTAAGCAGGTAAAAATTGAATATTTTTTACAGAGCATCTGGCAGAAGCCAGGTGCTTTTTTTGAAAATTTTGAAAGAAAATATCATGTAAATAGTGCGGAAATCTTTGATGGAAGCTAATTAGATGAAGATGAAATTGAATCAAGAGGATGAAAATAGAAGATTCATCAAAAATAAACTTGTTAAACACAGGTGGATCTTGCTCTTGTATAAAAATTCAGATTAAAAAGAAGAAAGAAATAACAATGAGCGAGATTCACTAGGGATTACAGTACCTTAATTGGTTCTCTGCTTATCTTTAAGATTATGTGAAATTTTGGGATGCATAGTAATGAAATTATGAAAAAATTAAAAAAATTCTGATGAGGGGGCTGTATTTTATGCCCTCTCCTTTTGTATATATAGAGGGATAAATTTTTGTGGATATAAAATTCAAAAATATATTTCCTCAAATATTGAGAAGGTGAGGAAGAAACAAATGAAATATTTGTACATGAATGAGCAGGAGCGGCAGATACAGTATTATCAATTTCCAAAATTCTTGCTGGAATTACAGCTAAGTCAGAATGCAAGAATTATTTATATGCTGTTGTATGACCGGGCGAGAATATCACGAAAGAATAATTGGACAGATGAGGATGGAAGAGTATATGCAATATTTCCAATTGAAGAACTATCACAGAAAACCGGGAAGTGCAAATCTTCTGTTAAAAAGGCTTTGAAAGAACTAGATGATGCAGGACTGCTAATTCGGAAATTTGGTGGATTTTCAAAACCAAGACATATGTATGTAATGATACCAGACAAAGTAGAGGTTTCTGGAAAGGTACAATTACAGACAGATATAAAGAAAGCCGATAGAGAGTTTAAAAATGAGCTTTCATATGGTCAGAATGATAACTCTACGAAGGATATAAATACGACATCTAATAAAGTAATAGAGAAAAACAACTCAAGTAATAAGTATGGAGTAAGTAGTTACAGTATAAAGAATCAAAAGATGAATTATGAGTGTGGGGAGGGAGAAAGCCTGTGATGTATGAGATACAAACATATTTAGGCGCAGATGGATTGATGCATTGTACTGTTTGTAAAGAACCCGTAGAAGCATTTTATCCAAAAGGTTCTTTGCTTGAAATGAGAAAGCATCACAGGCAGTGTGCGTGTGAAAGGAAGGCATATGCAGAAGAGGCACAATATTATAAAGAAAAAGAGCATCGGGAGCTAATCGCAAGAAATAAGAAAATCTGCTTTGAGGAAAAAGAAATGGAGGGATTTACATTTCAAAATGTAGAAAGAGATAGTGGCGTTATAAGAATCGCAGAAGAATATGTAACAAACTGGCAAAAAATGAAGCAAAACCATATGGGATATTTGTTCTGGGGACCAGTTGGAACAGGAAAAAGTTATCTGGCTGCTTGTATTGCGAATGCATTGCTGGAAAAAGAAGTTACCGTGAAAATGACAAATTTCAACACCATATTAAATGATTTGTTTGCAGCTGAAGACAAGACAGAATATATCAGATCATTGAATGGATATGAGCTTTTAATTATTGATGATCTTGGTGTAGAACGGAGCAGTGAGTATGCATTAGAAAATATTTTCAGTGTGATTGATTGGAGATATCGATCGGGGAAACCTTTGATTATCACAACAAATCTTCCTTTAGCACAATTAAAACAAGAGACAAAAATTGAGAAGAAAAGAATTTATGACAGAATTCTGGAAAGATGTATTCCGGTAAAAATTGATGGAGTCAGCAGACGAGAAGCCATGGCAAATGACAATATGCAGACTATGAAAAACATTCTGAAAATCTAGGACTATTTCAGGAGAAATTTTCATAGTAATGGACAAAGAGTGAGCAGGGAGGAGGTGGAAACTTCACCGTGGCGAAAAGAAAACTGAACTATCGATTTCATAATCCAAATCCGGTGGAAGTAACCGCCGATTACATATTGAAAGTGATGATAGAAGCGAATACTGAGAAGGTGGAGAAGATATTGCGGGAGAATATGGTGCAGATGGAAGTAAATGAATGTGAACTGGGATAAGGCGGATAGATGAGGAATGGATTGAAAGTCATTAACATGAAGTCTAAGGTGTATAATTTTGCCGAAAATTGCCGAAATGTAAATTATAATATAAAATATGAGATTTCATCTCATAAAACTATTGCTAAAATAAAAAAACGGAATATAATAAGGATATAGGCAAGAAGTTTGGACTAATGGAGGTAAATAAGATGTTATGCCAATTTACAGTGAAAAATTTTAAGAGTATACGGGATGAGGTAACATTTGACATGCAGGCTGCCGCCATTTCTGAGCATGAAGACAGAATTATAAAAGATAAAGATGAGGAATTATATTTACCGGTATCTGCTGTATACGGACCAAATGGTGGAGGCAAATCTAATGTTCTTGAAGCGTTACACAGTCTGGTTACGAAGGTGTTGAGACCATTATATGCTACAAGTAATAACGAAGAGATTGCAATAAAAATGAAAAAGCTTGTGATAGAGCCGTTTGTTTTTGATGAAGAAACAAGAAATGAGCCAACAGAATTTGAACTGTTTTTTAGAACGGCAATGGCAGAGTATCGCTATGAATTAACCGTAAAAAAAGAAGTAATCGAATACGAAAGGTTGGATCGTATAAAATTAGAAACAGGGCGGAAATCAGCACTTTTTGAACGAGATGAAGACGAAATTACTTTGAAAGGTGCATTTGCAAGATTGAAAACCAGTGATGAATTATCTGATACATTGCCACTGTTATCATATCTTGGAATTACTTACAGCAAAAACGAAGTGGTGCAGGATGTGCTTGACTGGTTTGATGAAGAGATTGATTTCCTGAATTATGGAAATCCTATGCAGGAATTACGAATGGCTGTTTCTAAATCAGAGGATGTAAAAAGACTGATGCTTCAGATGATTCAGGAGATGGATTTGGATATTGTAGATTTCCGTGTAGAAGAAAAGGAGAATGACCGGATCGAAGTATTTACAAAACACGTAGTAGATGAATATGAAGCAGAATTGAATTTATTTGATGAATCCAGCGGAACAAAGAAATTATTTGGATTGCTCCCATTTATTGCAAAAAGTTTATTGAGAGGAACGACACTTGTGATTGATGAATTGGATGCAAAGATACATCCGGTATTACTTAAATACCTTATTATGACTTTCAGTAATATGGAAAAAAATAAAAAGGGTGCACAGTTGATTTTTACATCACATGATCTGTCTACTATGAACAGTGAAGTATTCAGAAGAGATGAAATCTGGTTTGTAGCAAAAGGAAACCGTCAGAACTCAAAATTATATTCTCTTGTAGAATTTAAAAATAAGAAAGGTGAATCTGTACGAAAGGATGCCAAGTTCGATAAACAGTATCTGGAAGGGAAATATGGTGCAGATCCATACCTCAGAAAGATTATAGATTGGGGGACGGTGAATGGCTAAAAGAGGCAGAAAAGAGAAAGACAACTGGAAGAAGAAACGTCGGCAGGAATATCTGGAGAAGAAAGAATTCCGCTACTACATTTTCTGCGAGGGACAAGCAACGGAACCTAAATATTTTCAAGGATTCAAACGGTATATTGAAGATAATCCCATTTATCGAGATATGGTTTTGATTGAAATTGAAGGCTGCCAGGCTGAGACGATGCGGGTAATCGGAAAGGCTGAAGAGTATGTACGTGAAAATAAGATTACGAAAGGGCAGATATGGTGTGTCTATGATAAAGACAGCTTTCCATCCAGTGATGTCAATGGAGTAGTCCAGCGGGCAGAAGTATTAAATCAAAAGAATCCGGATATTCAGTATCATGCGGCGTGGAGTAACGAGTGTATCGAATTCTGGTTCATGTTACATTTTGCATATTACACAGCGAATAATCACAGATCCGAGTATAAGAAGTTTTTGAATGAGAAATTTCAAGAACTTGGAATTGGGAAGTATGAGAAGAATATGGATAACATATTTGAGACGCTGATGAATGGTGGAAATCCGAAGCTGGCAATTCGGTATGCGAAACGGATTATTAAAAACGGAGAGGGAAAAACACCGGCGGAGATAGCACCTGGAACGAAGGTGTATGAGTTGGTAGAGGAACTGGTGAAGTATTTGCCGGAGGAACAGAAAAAATGTTTTATGTAATAATACATACGGAGGAAGAATTATGAAGTTGGTAAGATATTGTGTGATGAATTTTAGATCTGTGAAAAATAGTGGTTGGATAGATTGCGATGATGTTACAACTTTAGTTGGTGTAAATGAGTCTGGAAAATCAAATTTGTTATTAGCTTTGTGGAAACTCAATCCTGCCAGAGGTGGAGAGATAGACATTTTGCATGATATGCCTGTTTCAGAATTAAGCACACTAAGAAACAGAAAAAATGAAGTAAAGTTTATAAGTGCAGAATTTGAAATGGAAAAGGATTGTGCTGAAGTAATATCAAAAAATACAGGGTATAAATGCGAAGAAGGAATGAGGGTGATAGTGTCTCGCTTTTATGATGGAAGATATGAAATTGATTTTCCAGATGGGGATCCTGAGGTGATGATATGTGCTGAAAAGGAGACGGAACAAGAGATAGAAGAAATAGAATCGAAAGAGGAATTAGAAAATGAAGAAAATAATCAAGAACTTATGGATTTGATTTTAGAAAAAATTCCTAAGTTTGTATACTATTCAAATTATGGAAACTTATCTTCCAAGATTTATTTGCCAAATGTTATAAAGTGGCTTAATGGTCAGCAAATACAAGGAATAGAAATCAATGAGGAGCAAGTAAGAACTTTAAAAGTCCTTTTCGAATTTGTAAACTTAAATCCAGAGGAGATATTAGAATTAGGGCAAGATCCCAAAATGACTGCAATAAAAAGGAATAATAGTATAAGCTCAAATCCAACTTTGAAAGAAATAGAAAAGGCTGAAAATGATAAAGAAGAAAGAAGTATTTTGTTACAATCAGCATCAAGGAATCTAACAACAAAGTTTGCAGACTGGTGGAAGCAGGGAGAATATAGGTTTAGATTTGAAGCTGATGGTGATTATTTTAGAATTTGGGTATCAGATGAAGTACGGAAAGATGAGGTTGGACTTGAATTAAGAAGTACAGGTCTTCAATGGTTTTTGAGCTTTTATCTTATTTTTTTGGTTGAAAGCCAGGAAAATCATAAAGACGCAATTTTATTATTAGATGAGGCTGGCTTAACTTTGCATCCATTGGCGCAAAAAGATTTAGCTCAATTTTTTGTGGGATTATCAGAAAATAATCAAATTATTAATACAACCCACTCACCATTTATTATTGATACAAGTAATATTGATAGATGTAGAGTGGTTTATGTTGATAAAGGAGGATTTACGGTTTGTTCAAGCGATTTAAGACAAGGTGCGGATACATTAAACGAAAAGTCGATTTATGCTGTGCATGCAGCCATGGGATTGAGTGTGTCGGATATATTATTGCAAGGCTGTCAGCCAATTATTGTAGAAGGACCATCGGATCAAATATATTTTAATGCAATTAAGAATATTTTAATTCAGAAAAAGTTAATTGCACCAAAATATGAGCTTGTATTTATTCCATCCGGAGGTGTAAGAGGAGTTCCGGGAATTGTTAGTATATTGTGTGGAAAAACAGAGAAGTTACCTTTTGTTATTTTAGATTCGGATAAGAGTGGTAATGATGCAAAGAAGAAATTACAGTCTGGTTTATATAAAGAGTGTCCTGACCGCATATTAGAAATAAAAAAATATAAGGATATAGAGAATGCAGAGGTTGAAGATTTAATTCCTTTTAGATTAATAGAAAGAGGAATTAATCGGATATTTCATGACTTGGAAGATATGTATTTTGAGGATGAATATGAAGAGAAGAGTGCGATAGTACCGCAAATAGAAGAGTTCGCTTCAAAGAATAATGTAGCATTAGAAAAGGGGTGGAAAGTTGAAGTGGCAAGAAATATGAAACATATGTTGAAAAATAAAAATATAATGCAAGAGATAAAAG
>NZ_JAMOYX010000070.1:0-10919 GCF_023669465.1 Dorea sp. MB18-49 | reverse complement strand
CCTCTATTTTGTTGGATATATACTAATAGCGTGGACTCCCTTATACCTATAGGCTTTTTCCGGCTCGATTCTTTTTTCTACACATAATTCCAGATAATCATCAACTGCTTCATGAAAATCCTGAATTAATTCCTTGGCACTTTCACCTTCGTAAGAAATGAGGGAATGAATGCCGAGGACTTTTCCATAGAAGAGTTGATCTTCTTCTGAAAACTCTACACTTCCGATATAATCTTTGTATTTCATAACGCTACTCATATCAGATCCTCCTGTTCAAGAAATTCTTTTAATTGCTTGATTTGATATTTTTTCAGTTCTTTTTGTGGGTGTGGTTTATGCAGCATAATATTTCCATGCAGTTTGTTTGTGAAAACTACCCGTGATCCACTGGTTTTTCCTTTATTGCTCTCCAAAAAATCTAAATATTCCAACAAGACTTTTGCATCTTCATAAGAAAATGATTTTGATTGAGCCTTAAGCTTTTGAATTAATTTTTCCTTTTTGCTCACTTTTTCTCCTATCTTTAGGATATACTGAAAATAAATTATGCGCAACTATATTTAGTTGCATTTTTCGTGTCCCTACTGTCTTTGCAGACAAAAAATTTTTCGCTCCTGTCTGCTTATATAGCGAGCCTCCTTCCTGTTATCTAAGTTTTTTTTGATGTTATGAACATTACAGTATTATTTTTTTCACTCCCTATATAAAGTATGTAAGAATGGCAGCCGCTAAACCTCTACTGTGATATATATGAATTACCATATACCGGAAAAGACCCGCTTCCTATCGAAGCAGGTCCTTCCAGTTATCAAGATCTTAATCCTGTGTCTTATGATTGAAGTGGTTGACTACTACACTGTCATGTCCGAAGTCTCCCTCTTCATATTTTTTGTTGGTAAATGTTGCACATGCCGTATCGTTATCCGTCAGATGGTATACTGCTGTTTTTCCGTTAATGGTTGCATTTACCGGTTTGGTCAATGATTCAAACTCAAATCGGCTGACGCTTTCTTCGGAACATGTGTATTCCCCTGCCGGGACCTGACCAAAGATTGCTTTCATCTCTACGTATCCGTCACTGTCCGTATGTGCTTTTACATAGCTTTCAGTAAATGTGACACTCTGATAATAAGTATGTGAAGCTCCCAGTGTATCCGTTCCTGTAAGTTTGAAGATAAAGGTTGGATCACCATGCTCTTTCCAGTAATCATCGGCCTTAATGCGTTTGATCACGGTACAGTCACGATATCCTTTAACTTTAATGGTCTGATTTGCATCATTGATATCTTTGTGGCATGTTTCATTCTCATCATTTAGATCACTATGCGAATACAGAAGCTTTCCAGATGGATCATCCATACTCTGTACAGCCACATCCGCATTTTGCGTATCCGCGTCTTCATTTTCTGCGTCTGTACTCTCTTCATTGACCGCTCTTATCGGATCTGTAAATGCAGAGTCATTATTCAGGATTTCTTCCACTGTCAGTCCATCTGTTGCTTTTGCGGAGCTGATGATGACTGATGAGGATGGGGCGGCGATATTAGCCTTGGCTGTGTAAGCTTTATAGGTTAAGTATCCATTGCTGTAATTTGCCATGGATTTACCCCATTGATTTTGATTATATGTTTTTCCCGAACCTCCACGGATACTTGTACAATTACTGAACATATTTGTATCTGATTTAACCTTTGCTACGCTCCATCCTTCGGACACGTAAATGGTTTTCAGTTTTCTACATTCCGTAAACATGTTTGTTGTATCAGTTACATTTGATGTTGACCATCCACTAAGGTTAATGGATGTAATGTTACTCATACGCCCGAACATACCATTAAAGTAAGTTGCTTTGCTCATTCCTAATCCTGAAAGATCAAAGCTAGTTAATGATGTACAGTCAAGAAATGAATTGACACATTTCTTAATATTCGGGGCATACATTCCTTTTATTTTTATACTTGTACATTTTGTTAATCCGTTAAATGTTCTACAAGCAGTTTATTGTAATTTGGTGTTCCATCCGCGTTTAAAGCATAAATCTTTTCAAATACAACAATGTTCTTACCAAGCATGCTCTCTGGATTATCATAAACAAGGTTTTGATGTGCCTGTCCGGTATAAGTACCATCGTTATAAGGTTCAATCTTTGCTTCCGATTGTACAGTGGAACCATCCTTATTTTTGATATATTCTCCAGTTTCCATATCTACCAAATTAGCTACTGCATAACCGGATGAAATACCTTTTACATTGACTTCATCCGTAATGGCTTTACCGTAAGTAAGCTGTCCGGTTGTATAATTGAAAATACCGCCCTGCTGGATAAATGCTGTATTGTTATTTCCGCTGGTGTTATCTGCAGCATAGGTTTTTACTTCAATGTTGTTATTGATAATTTTTCCAAGATCCAGTGTGCTTCCTGTATTATTATCGATTTTAAAAGTTCCCTTATAGAGAATCTTTCCATCATTTTCTTTACACTCTAATTCTTCAATGCTATAACTTCCGTATTCAAAAGACCCTTCATCATCACTAAGAATAGATGTATCTCCAAACCAGACACCGGCTCCCGCTTTATCTGTGTTTGTATTCATACTCTTTTTAATCAATGAAGAATCATATACACCATTACTTCCGGTATAAATTGTATGGCTTTCCTTTGTTTCCAGATTCGTGATCTTAAACGGAATATTTGCCATGGTATTATTATTCGTTCCATTGATCTTCGTCAGCTTAATATCTGCTCGAACCGGGCTGTCGGATCCTTCAAATGTCTGTCCGCCCATTAAAGTTGACAAATCTCCTGGCTTCGTTACCTGTGCAAGGTATACACCATTTACAGTACTATTGCCTTTTGTATCCGTCATGTTTAAATCATTACGGTATCCATCCGGTGCTTTTGTTTCCTGGATAGTGATTGTTCCGCGAGGGATAGTAATTGCTCCATCTACCTTATAAAAATTATCTCCACCTACTTTATAGGTATCTGATAAACCGGCTTGATAGACTTTGCTTCCATTTGGTCTAGTACGTTCTTTGGTTTCAATAACCCATGTACGGGTGGCTCTTGCTGGAAGATTATTTCGATCATAGAATCCATCATAATATTTAATAGTGAACTGTGCTCCAGCTAATGTTTTCTTTCCTTTTATTGTATTACCTGTATATTTGTCTTTTTTCTGAATAACAATCGCTGCCGGGTCATCCATCGGTTTATCTGTAAAGCTAACTACTTTATTCTCACCGCTAGATAAACTCACTGTTTTCACTGTGTTATCAATATAGTAACCTTCCGGTGCGGAAATTTCTTTTACATAATAAGTTCCCGGTTCTAAATTGATTGAATTCGAGGTTCCATTTGCATTTGTTGTAAATGTGGATACCTGAGAAGTACATGCTGCATTGCTATATACTCCGTATTTTGCATTTGCTAAAGAATAACAACTATTTCCATTTGTGATATCTGTGTTCGATGATGATTTTCTAAGTGATAAAGTTGCTACATTATTAACCTGAAATGCCATTGGCTGATGGTTGTAAGATGTATTGAAATAATACACAGCGTAACCACTTGGAATGCCACCCATTGCCTGCATCTGATTAGCTTTATTGATCAAATGCATTTTTGTTGAGTTTGGTAATCCATAAAACGCATAATTGGCCTGCGAATTGTTATGCAATGCGTATTTCGCATAGGTATAAGACAAAATAACATGTGAATAAGCATATTCTAAAAAAAAGCTAGCAACCTACCTTTACACACTTTAAAAAAGTAGCGCAAATAATCTTTGACAGGCGAAAATTCAAGGTTTTTCACATATTTATAGTCGATAACAAATAGCAAATCATATTTCACATCTTTTTCTAATCAGATACTAGAAAAAGCCCTATAAAGAGTTTCATCACTTGCTTACGCTTACACTCTTGATAGGACTTCTTGTTTATCCACGTCTTTTAAATGTTACTTGCCCTGATTTCATTTATATTTTGTTTATCATATCATATTTTATAATTATTCACACCATTATAATCAAAAAAAATGACGCAGATACTGTTTCTACTACCTACGCCATTTTTCCTTACATCTTTGATATATTTACTCCATTTTCTTTCAACTTTTATTCCAAATTTACTCCATTCTAAAAATCTGTTACGATATTTTGCGGTATTCTGCGATACCTTTTCTTTGAAGAAAAATGTCTATAAAGCTTGATTTTAAGCGAACTTTTCAATATTTCCAAGTATTTTATTCTGTTGTGAGAATTTCTTCTCAATTATTTCATTACGATAATGATAATAACTGCCACTGCCTTTACTCCCGCTATTGAACCATTCTTTTCACAATTATCACTCCGTTAATACATCCAGCATGACTTAAATTACTTCTTCCAGCCTCAATCCATCTCTTAATCCCATACGGTAATAGAATTCATTCAAATCACTGCATTTATTTGATGTGTCCGTCATGTAATCAAATACGATTGTTTTCTGTTTGGCTGACAGTTTCTGAAATATCTTTTGCAATTTCATTTCCAAGTTTTCATTGAATGGATCATATTGCTGACTGTCCACCCCTTTACTGTTTCAGATAACTACGATAGCTGTCTATCACAGAATCTGTAACTCCATTTTTGTACACTTTACGGATATCAACAACTTTTTCATCTTTCAATGCTTTCAGCCAATCCAGCAAATCTTTTCTGCTGTTTGCAAAATTACAGCATCTTCCGTCTGCATATTCAATCCGGTATCTCATAAGTCCCTCCTACACATACACCAGTTCATTTAAAATAATTTCATCTACCCGGCTTCTTGCATTGTTTGCCCGGCGAACCCATTCCATCTGATCTCTGCTTTTCAATTCTTCCGTAATGCCTTCCTGCTCCATAATCTGTTCCATGAGGAAATCTCTGCGTTCTACACACTGCTCATTTAAGTCTGCAAGGTAAGTCCAAAGCTTTCCGGTCAATGTCAGATAGGAATATAAGCCACTTTTGTAGTCCTTCAGATAGTTTCTGTGAAGACTTCCATAAAAACCAATCTCTCTTTTCTCTTCGGGTACAGCGATCAGTGGCAGATAGATTTCCCCGACAAGGATATAATCCAGACCATTGCTGTCATCGTGAATGATTCTTTCTAATTCGCTCATGCTGATGCAACTCCTTTCTTCGGTTCTGCAGGTGGAAGCAGTGATACCGGAACGAACACACCCTTTGCAATATCTTCCTGACGGATTTCCTCTTTTTTTGCATCCATCTCCGCTTTCTTTTTTGCCTTTGTCCGTTCATAGTATTCTTGCTGCTTGCCATTTGCTTTCCTTTTCAAGTAATTCTGATGAAGCCTGTCTTTTCTGGCTTCCCGCTTCTTCATTTCTTCAATTTCCTCTGGTGTCATTTCCACCTCACCGAAATGTGGTGGTAAATATTTTCCAATAAAATTAAAATAGATTTCCACTTCCTGGGTTGTCTCAATGCTTCCTTTTCGGTCACGCTCATGAACCATAATCTTTTCTACAAATTCATTCAGCATGTAAGTGGTCGATTCCTCAAAATTTTGGTATTTATCAACCAGAGCAATAAACTTCTCCGCTGATCTGCGACCTTCTTCATAGCCTGATAATTCAGCTTCCAAATCTGCGATTTCTGCCGACAAATCTTTCTGTTCTTTAGAATACTGTCCGTCAAGAATCGCATAGCGTTCATCTGGTAGCTTGCCAAGAATACTGTCCTCATAGATTCTGCAGATCAGTTTTTCCAGTTCCTGCACACGCTTTTTTGCCTCTGCCAATCTGCTTTTCAATCTTGTAATCTCACTGGACTGCTGTGAAGTCTGTGCCTTTTTTACTGTCTCCAAAAATTCTTCACGATTCAACTGTGAATACTCCGCAACAGCCTTTAAGAGTTCCTTAATCAGCTCCATAACCACATCGGCATTAATTCTGTGCTGTGTCTGGCAGAGTGTTCCAACCGGAACTTTAGAATATGCAGAACAGGTATATTGTGGCACTCGCTTGCCATTATTTACCCGGTGGACATACATTTTGGAACCGCAGTCTGCACAATACATCAGACCTGTCAGTGGATGGGCTTCTCCCCATCCATCTGGGTATCTTCTCACATTGCTTCGGATTCTCTGCACATTGTCAAAAGTTTCCTGATCTATGATTGCTTCCTGCGTGTTCTCAAACACCGTCCAGTTATCCTCAGATACATAATGGCTTTTCTTATCCTTGAAATGTTTTCTGGTCTTGAAGTTCACTGTATGACCAAGATACTCTCTTTTCTTCAGAATGCCTGCAACAGTAGAAGAGCCCCAGCCATAAGGATCTTTGATTTCTTCTACTCTGCCTTTCCATAATCCGGCATCTTTCTTTGCCATATGAACCGCTGGTATCTCAACCTTAGCCTCTTTCAGTGCCTTGGCAATCTGATATGGTCCGTACCCGTCCATTGTCATGTGAAAGATTCTCCGTACAACTACAGCTGCTTCTTCATCAACAATCCATACATTCGGGTCATCCTTGTCTTTCAGATATCCATACGGTGTTGTACTTGCCACATGCTTGCCGGATTTTCCTTTCGCCTTGAAAGTGGATTTTATCTTTTTACTGGTATCCCTTGCATACCATTCATTATGATATTTCGGAATGGAGTAAAACCATCGTCCTCCCGGAAGCTGTCTACATTCTCGTTGACTGCAATCAGGCGGACATTCTTCTGTCGCAGCAATTCCATATATTGTCCGACTTTCAGATAATCTCTTCCCATTCGGCTCATATCTTTAATCAGAATCGTTCCGACTTTCCCCGACTCTACTTCTTTCATCATGGCAAGAAAGCCTGGGCGATCAAATCTTGTACCGGAGATACCATCATCAGTAAAATGAACAAGATTGGTAAATCCATGTTCTTTTGCATATTGTTCCAGCAGTTTCTTCTGATTTGAAATACTGTTGGATTCCCCGTTTAATTCATCATCACGACTAAGACGTTCATACAACGCTGTCATGAATCCCTGTTTCTCTGTCATAGTCAGATGTCCTCCTTCCTTTGTTTATTAATTGCCTGTTCTCATCCCATATCCGTTCCTGTACCGGGTTCTGATGTTTCCGGAACGTATTAACCAGAAAAGACACGCTAAATGCCTATTCAGTTCTGGTATCACTACGGGCAGGCTGTTTCGTTTTCAAGGTTCGTGTAAGAAGTAAAAAAGATTCTTACACTAAACGAAATGCTCAGAGGTCTTTTTACAGCCCCCTTACTGCATCTTTTTTGATTTCGTGTCATCTTTTTAAAGTTCCTTACACAATCTCTGTACTGACGAAACAAAATACGGACATGTTTTGAAATTGTTTTTTACAAAATACAATTTTGTTCTTTAAGGTAAAAAAATAAGCCTCAAGAGACTTTTTAATCATTTTGGAGCTCCAACTCTTTAAATTTGATTGATTAAGAAGTCTCTTCAAACTTACTACACCTGATTCAAATGTAGATTATACTCCTGTGCAAATGTGTACTTATAGTAATCCAGAAAGTACTCGATCAGCATCTGAAACAAATCAATTCCAATATAAATTGCCGCAAGCACCAAAAGCATCTTTAGGCTTCTTCTTTCCTGCAAACTGTTCATAAGACTTTGCGAGACCAGCGTAGACATTGGGGAACAGATAGCCGTTATAACTGTCACAGTCCCCATTGCAAAAATATACTTATGATCAAATCGAAAAATCCTTACGGTAACCTTCATCCTGCATTTTCTTTCTATGCTCTTTCAGTGTGATCTCCACGTTTCTCTCCAGGTTCACAAGACACCTTTCATCCTGGCTTTCCAGAAAGGCATATTTCTGTATCGAAATCACACTCCCATATCCGTAGCATACGATTGGGCTGGAGAGATTGTATTCCTTTGCGGGCTGTGCTAAAATATCCACCAATTTATCCAGATAATACGCATATTCCATCGGCTTCCTTAAATACTTCGCCGTCTTCATTAAACTGCGGACAATCCCCAGATTCCCATAACACCACCCGGCATTCTCCGTAAGATCAGCGCTCGTTTTGCTGACATAACAGTCAATCGGAAGCCTTCTCGGATAGCGAACAATCCCATTATTCTCCACACATAATTCCTCATACAGCCCGAATAATTTCCAGATTGCTTCCTCCAGATACATTTCCTGGATTCCTTGTCTCTTCGCCTTCGCCAGAGCGACGAGCGGGCCCGCAACCCCATGTGCCATCCCGAAATTGATATGTCCCTGTTTCATCGTCTTTCGTTCTATTGCAAGAAACTGTTGTCTTCTTCTTATGTGATAGCGAAGAATTTGTTTCCCCCAATAAGAATAATCTCCTGACAAATAGATTAAGAACCGTATCAGATCCCGCAATTTCAGCTTCTCCTCCGGCTGGTTCAGTATTTCCTCACAGTCCAGCAGATAATATACCACACCTGCAATTCCGCCTAATATATCGTACGAACCAAACGAAAGTTTCCTCTGCTGGAACAAATCTGCTTTCTGACACGCTTGATCTAATAAAAATCTATCCAGCAATTCTGAAGTCTCTTTTAACTCTCCTGTCCTTCCCATGATCTCATGAGCTGAAAACGTAAGCACTCCCAATCCCCCATACATTCCATCATTCGGAGAAGCAAAATCTATATCCAGATCCTGTCCCAGTAGTCCTACCATCTTTTGCGCCATTGACTGAATTACTCTTTCGTCCGCTCCCAAACTCTCTTCTAACATCATTTGCGATAGAAAAAAAAACATCTGAATGTATTCCTCACACTTGTCTCTGAAGTCATTCTCATTAATATACCGTATATAAGTCTGTATTTCTTCTTTAACCTCAGACTTCATGTACATCACTCCTGCATTGTAATTTTCTAAGGTTCAGCACTTCCTGAAAAGTCTCGCACTCTGCCATCCCGGAATCATACCAATATTTAATCTCATAGGATTCATCTTTATACTGTTCCATATCCGCGTTGACAAATCTAGCCTTCAGATACTGAAACGTATTTTCTAAATCAGCCGTGCTTATATATTGTTCTTGATCAGAAAATGCTTTTACGATATTGGATACAATTCTTTCTATAACTTCCTCCTGATCTAATTCCTCTAGTGCCACAACCTTATACTCTCCAACCACATTACACCCCATCTGTAAAAGGAGCTTCTGCAAGTAATAAGAAACAAATTCCTGTCCGCTTTGATCTGTCACTGTCACTACAATCCCATTTTCCCGGAAAGTGCCAAAGTATGAACCCAAGATCCAATCCTGTCAAGAAATGTTTTCATCGCGCCGGACACATTATTCAAATAGACTGGCGACAGTAAAACAATTAAATCTGCTTCTAGAATTTTTTTTCTAATGTATTCCATACTATCCTCTTGATCCTGCGGACATAACCCTTCATCAAAACATTTTCCGCATCCCCGACACTCCTCCACTACATTGTTTCTGGCTGTATACAGTTCCATTTCTATGTTCTTCTCTCGCAGCATTGTTTTCAATTTTTCTCCCAGACAGATGCTTTTTGAAAACGCGGAGCGACTTCCTGCATAACCAACTACTTTCATACTCTTTCCCCTTTTCTGTATTCCTTCGTAAAAAGAAATAGCAGCATAACAATCACAGCAACAGCGGTCATAATACCGTCAAAGACGCTTACACTTTCAACCGTATCGGCGACAGTTACTAAATCAGAATCAAATGCTGCCCCCGCCGCATTATTGACTCCATGAATCAAAACACAGAGCCAGATATTATTTGTCTTCATATATGCCCATCCCAAAAATACAGCTAGCGCAATAACATACGGCATACGCATCAAAACAAGCAGTACAATCAGCTTCCCCTGCCCCGGCTCAGAGATCTGGAACCACAGCGGCATATGCCACAGCTCCCATATGATTCCCAGCAAAATAACGCCCATGCGCTTCCCGAATATATTCTGCAGCCGTCCCTGCAGGCACCCCCGCCATGCATATTCTTCCCCGAAAAAATATATACTTTGCACCACGAAAATGTCGATTGGCGCAAACAGTAGATTGGAAACAATCTCATCTGCCGTGCGCAAGGCTCCGGCATGTATAAGCTGCGGAAGGTTTGATATCTGCGCAATGGCTACAAACATAATATAAATGCCAATGGCCTTTTTTAAATCTTTAAACGGATAAAGTTCCTGCTCGTCAATCATCCTGCCCAATAAAAGAACGATGCTCAATGCCATAGAAGAAACCGTCAGCATATCATCTGCCGCTTTCCCGGTTATTACTTTCGCCGCACACAATACCATCACCGCAGTACTCTCGATAAAAGCAATTGTATAAATCCAATGAAACCACCCATGAATTTTTCGCTCACAGATAATTCTTCCCAATATAATACCGAAAGTCGGAAGAATCATCATGTACGACGCCGGTATATTGTACGCCAAAATCCCCTCTACCCGTATCTGCGGTAACAGTAACCACGGCAATCCAAAAGCTACAGCTACAAATGTAACGATTTTTATTTTATCTGTTTTTGAAAATAAAATTGTCTCCATATTCACACCTTCCCTTTGATTCTTTTTTATAAAAGAGCGCAGCAAAATGCCACGCTCTTACATTTTAGATACACTGAGGTTCAGCCGCAGCATTCGTCCTCTTGCAGCATATCGCTGACCTTCCTGTTGTCGGCGTATCAACAGATTTACACTTGTTCTTTAATGACATTTTGGATACGCCGATCGTAATCTTAGTCGTAATCTTTGATAATCCATTTGGCTCCGCTTCCCCACCTGATGCTACATTCTTTAAGTCAAGATCAAAATCTTTAAAGTTACCCATAATTGTTCTTCCTTTTTTCTTTCAATCGCCTCGCCCCTTTTTAAATTCCATTTCTCTTTACTTTGTAGTCATAATCTCTGTGG
>NZ_JAMOYX010000006.1:0-74493 GCF_023669465.1 Dorea sp. MB18-49 | reverse complement strand
CTTTTCATTTCGTTAATTTCTTGTCATGCTTTTTTTACCATAATCTGTCAAATTTTTCATCCTTTCCACAAATTTAAGTGTATTTTTCAAAAAAATTTGTGATTTTTCCCATTTTTTTCAAAAATCATATGGCAAATATTTGCAAAAAATTATACAATATATTCATAAGCAATAAGGAGGATATATTATGAAACAAAATAATATGTTAGCGATGATATTGGCCGGCGGTAGAGGCTCACGTCTTCACGAACTGACAAATAAAGTTGCAAAACCAGCTGTTTCTTATGGTGGAAAATACAGAATCATTGATTTTCCACTCAGTAACTGTGCCAACAGCGGCATCAATGTTGTAGGAGTATTAACCCAGTATGAATCCATTCTGTTAAACAGTTATGTTGCTGCAGGCAGACGCTGGGGATTAGACGCAAAAGAAAGTGGTGTTTTTGTTCTTCCACCACGTGAGAAAGCAGATGCCAATCTGGATGTATACAGAGGTACTGCTGACGCAATCTCACAGAATATCGACTTTATCGATACATACTCACCGGAATATCTTCTGGTACTTTCCGGAGATCATATCTACAAGATGAATTATGATAAGATGTTGCAGGAACATAAAGATAACGGAGCAGATGCAACAATTGCAGTTATCGAAGTTCCGATGAAAGAAGCAAGCCGTTTCGGTATCATGAATACAGATGATGAGAACCGTATCATAGAATTTGAAGAAAAACCAGAACATCCAAAGAGTAATCTTGCATCTATGGGAATCTATATCTTCAACTGGAAACTGTTACGCAAAAAACTGATTGCCGATATGAAAGATCCTGATTCCAACCATGATTTTGGAAAAGATATCATACCAACTCTTCTGAATGACGGAAAGAAATTATATGCATACAAATTCAAAGGATACTGGAAAGATGTAGGAACGATTGATTCTCTCTGGGAAGCCAACATGGATCTGCTCAGTAAGAACAACGAGCTGGATCTGAACGATCCTACCTGGAAAATTTACACAGAGGATGCTAC
The DNA here is from genome assembly GCF_023669465.1 of Dorea sp. MB18-49. Taxonomy (NCBI): domain Bacteria; kingdom Bacillati; phylum Bacillota; class Clostridia; order Lachnospirales; family Lachnospiraceae; genus Dorea; species Dorea sp. MB18-49. Next base: position 73,461 of record NZ_JAMOYX010000006.1, on the reverse strand, counting down.
TGCTCTTCCTCAGTATATCGGACCGGATGCTGAAATTAACCATGCATTCGTCAATCAGGGCTGCGTAATCGAAGGTGAAATTACAAATTCCGTACTTTTCACAGGTGCAAAAGTAGGAAAAGGTGCTAAGATTATCGACAGTGTACTGATGCCTGGTGTAGTAGTAGATGAAAATGCTGTCGTTACACGTGCACTGGTTGCTGATAATGTTAAAATTGGTGCAGGCGCTGTTGTCGGCGACGCAAAGAGCGAACATATCGAGCTCATTTCCAAACGTGTAAAGGGGGTAGAATAATATGGCTAAAGCATTTGGAATCGTAAACTTTGCCGGAAATCACATCAGAGTGGAAGGCATGCAGGAATATCGTCCGGTAGGTGCATTCTCTTTCCTTGGACGTTATCGTGTTATTGACTTCCCTATCTCAAATATGAGTAACAGTGGTATCGACCACATTCAGGTCTATATCCGCAGAAATCCACAGTCTTTGACTGCGCATCTTGGAACAGGACGCCACTACAATATCAACTCAAAGAGCGGTAATCTTCAGATTCTCTATTCCGGTCTCGGAATGAACATGAGTCTGTATAACAATGACATTGCTTCTTATATTGAAAACCTGGAATATATCGAACAAGAACTGGCCGAATATGTTGTTATTGCACCAAGTTACATGGTCTACACACAGGATTACAAGAAACTGTTAAATGATCATATCGAATCCGGTGCTGATATTACATTACTGTATCATTCTGTAGATACTGCAAAAGAATATTTCCTGAACTGTTACGCATTGAACCTGAACAAGCAGAAAGGAGTTCTTTCTCTGGAACAGAATCACGGAAATGCAAAGAATAAAAATATCTTCATGGATACTTATGTTATGAAGAAAGATCTGTTCATCGAACTGATCCACAAAGCAAAAAAGACTTCTTCTGTATACACTTTATTAGATATCGTGAATGCATCCTGTGATGAACTCGATATCCGCGGTGTTTCTCACAAAGGTTATTTCGCTGCAATCTCTGATTTCAAGAGTTATTATGATTCAAACCTTTCTCTGACAGATATTAAAACTGCTCAGAATCTGTTTGATCCAAACTGGCCAATCTACACAAGAACAAATGATTCCTGCCCGACACAGTATTTTGAAACAGGAAATGCTAAAAATTCTGTTGTATCAAACGGATGTCTGATTGAAGGTTCTCTGGAACATTCTGTTGTAGGACGTGGATGTATCATCAAAAAAGGTGCTGTTATTAAGAACTGCGTAGTTCTTTCTGGCGCATACATCGGTGAGAATGTACATATTGAAAATCAGGTTGTTGACAAACACGCCAAGATCACACATGTAAAAGAGCTTACATCTTCCGAGGATCGTCCTGGATATGTAAGAAGAAATGATACACTGTAGAACGTACAGCATAAAAAATGCGGGAAGATGAAATCAATCATCTTCCCACTTTTTATAATACCATAGTATGGAAACAACGTTGGCATCGGCAGGCTCTTTGGCATTTTACCGGATTACTTCCCGTGCGATTTTTTGCCAGGAAATCCTGCTGACATCACATTCTTTTGTATCTTTTTCCTCAATTGCTTCCCGTAAAGCTTCTGCAAGTCTGCTTTCAAATGCCGGTAATTCTTCCTCCAGCGGTTCATCCGTTCCTTTCATCCCCGGAGGTAACACGTACCGGATATCTGCGTCCGGGACCATATCAGCAAGCCACTCGGCAATTCCTTCCAATTTCGTCATTACTACCCTGTCACCACAGGCCAGACTCTCAATCACAGTCAACGGAAGGCCCTCATACATAGACGGAAGCACAAAAATATCACAGTCATTGTATAGCTCTGCAAGCCTTGATTGCGTTACACATCCAGCAAACACTACCGGATATCTGCATCCATCTGCCAGTTCTTTAATCTCTTCATATTCAACGAGGTTTCCGGCACCTCCGGCAAGAATAAGTTGTATTTTTTCTTTTTCATAATCCAGAAGATTCAATGCTCTCAGAAGACTTTTTACACCTTTCTTCTGTGTAATCTTCCCCGCAAAAATCATACGGATTTTTCCGTCTTTCCTGCTTAATTTTATGCCTGTCTTTTTAAAGACCTCACTGTTATATCCGGTTCCTATCACAGTCATCTGTTTTTCTGATACCGGATATATTTTTTTTATTTTTTCTTTCTGCGCTTCCTGAAGTGCAAATATCCTGTCAAGTTTCGGAATCTCCTGCCTGATAAAATTTCTTTCAAATAAAATACTCTCCATCTGTCTCAGATCCGTATTATGGCAAAATCCATATACTTTTTTAGCAGGATAATGTGCTCTTATCAACGCCGTCAGGTAATACAAATGATGGCATAAGATAATATCCGGATTTTCTTTTTCTATTGCTTCATCCAGAACTTCAAGAAATGCAGCTTTAAATTGTCCGGCCATCTCTTCTGTCATATCCCGATATCTTGTACTGGTATAAGGCATCTCATCCGACATTCCTACTACCGGATACGGAAGCTTTTCTGACGAAAAATATACCGGATATACCGTTACCCCTTCCGGCATATCCACCCGATCCTCTCTTGTGACGCCCGCCACCACGGCCTGCGAAACACCCATCTTGGCCAGAGATCTCACCACCTCGGTCAGATAGACGCCGCTTCCCGTACTGCATGGCTTCTGCGCCGTGACACTAAGCACTCTCATTTTCGATCTGTTATCTCCTCTCGTAGATTGTAAACACATATTCCAGATCAAAATAAGTCTGTTCGTCACTGATCTTCGTCATCTCCCACTCCGGATCCTCATCCAGATTCGGGAAATATGTATCTGCATCATATGCATGGTCTATTTTTGTAATATATGCTTTTGTACAATACGGAAGCAGCTGGCGGTAAATACTCTCTCCACCGATCACAAATATATCTTCCGAATCATATTTTTTCAGTTCATCCACCATCTCTTCTATGGTATGTACAATAACTGTATCTTTTACTTTATAGTTCTTGTCTGTTGTAAGTACTACATTCACACGATTCTTAAGCGGCTGTCCGCCCGGAAAGCTTTCCAGTGTCTTTCTTCCCATCGCTACAACTTTCCCTTTCGTTGTCTCTCTGAAAAACTTCATATCCTGCGGAATACTCACCAGTAACTTATTTTCTTTTCCTATTGCCCAGTTTGAATCTACTGCAACGATCAAATTCATAATCTACATCTCCTCTTTACGTATAATATATTCTTATCTCTGACTGCCACCGGCTAATAATATTTCTTCTACACTGCCACCGGAATATTCTTAATCTGATCATGTGTCTGATAATCGATCAATTTTACATCATCTCTTGTAAACTGATAAAAGTCTTTGACCTCCGGATTCAGCCAGAACTTCGGTGCCGGAAGCGGCTTGCGGCTGATCAGTTCCTCTATCATCGGCACATGTCTGTCGTAAATATGTGCATCTGCGATCACATGTACGAACTCTCCGACTTCCATATCACATACCTGCGCCAGCATATGGATCAATACGGCATACTGACATACATTCCAGTTATTTGCCGCAAGAACATCATTCGATCTCTGATTCAGGATTGCATTCAATGTCAGTTTATCATGTCCCGGTTTCTTGGTTACATTAAATGTCATACTGTATGCACACGGATAGAGATTCATCTCATGCAGATCTTCATGCACATAAATATTCGTCATGATTCTTCTGCTGTATGGATTATTCTTAAGGTCATAGATTACACGGTCCACCTGATCAAACATGCCTTCTTTATACTGGTGCTTTACGCCCATCTGATATCCATAAGCCTTTCCGATCGAACCGTTTTCATCCGCCCAACTGTCCCAGATATGACTGTGAAGATCATTGATATTATTCGATTTCTGCTGCCAGATCCACAAAAGCTCATCCGTACAGCTTTTGATTGCTGTTCTTCGAAGTGTCAGTGCCGGAAATTCTTTCGACAGATCATACCTGTTCACAACTCCGAATTTCTTGATCGTATATGCCGGTGTTCCATCTTCCCATACCGGTCTTACTTTTTCGCCTCTGGTATCGGTACCGTTATCGATAATGTCACGGCACATATTGATAAATACTTTGTCTGCATAACTCATTTTTTGTTTCTCCTGTCCTTTTCCTGTTCTCTTTACGGATCACTGATATTATAAAGAACCCGGTCCAGCATCTTTTCCAATGCCGCGATTTCCTTTTTACTCATCCCGATCGTCAGCCTCCGATCTATCTTCTTCCGGTAATTGTCCATCTTTTTCTGAATATCATATGCTTTTTCCGTCGGGTAAATGTTCTTGCATCTTTTGTCCTGATTACTTGGGACTGCCAGAATGAATCCTTTTTCATCTAACCTTTTTAAGATTCCGGTTACCGTCGGATTCTTAAGACTTAACGCCTTTTCAATGTCTTTCTGATTCACAAACTCCTTACTGCTGCCAAGAAGATAATCCAGCACCGCGCACTGCGATGATGTGATCCCTATCCCTCGAAGCAGGTTATTGAATTCCTTTTCATAAATATTATTGATCTGTTTGAACATAAATCCAACGGGTAATCGTTCTTTCATCCCTTGTATTCTCCCATTTCCCTGTAATACCGTCATCAGTCCGGGTATTCACAAATACCCAGACTATTTCAATTTATTTTACCATATTCCAACAGGCTATGCAATCTTATCCATCGCGCGAATCTCTTTTACAGCGAATCCAATTGCGATAATTCCCGCTGCCGCATCTGCGATCGGTCCCGCATACATCACCCCGTCAATTCCCATAAAAATCGGGAATATAAGTATCAGCGGAAGTAAAAAGATTACCTGTCTTGTAAGCGACACTACAATACCCAGCTTCGCTTTACCAATTGATGTAAAGAATCCGGATGACATTGGCTGGATTCCATTAACAAATGTCATAAACATAAAAATCCTGAAATATCTTGCCGCAAATTCATAATATTCTTTGCTTCCCGTACCAAAGATACTCACAAGCTGCGTCGAGAAAAACTGGAAACACAAGAAGAACACAATTCCAACCGTCATAGCAACGCGGAATGCTTTCCAATAAGTGCGTTTTACTCTGTCATACGATCCCGCTCCATAATTATATCCCCAGATTGGCTGACATCCCTGGGAAATCCCGATCGCAATAGCCATGAACACCATATTTACCTTTGAGATAACGCCCACACACGCCAGTGGAATATCTGTTCCATATACAGAAGCCGCACCATAATAGCGCAGTGTATTATTCATTGTAATCTGTACCACAGCCATGGCAATCTGATTGATACAGGAAGCCATTCCCAATGACAGGATCATTTTCAGGAGATGGCCTCTCGGACGGAACATCTCTTTTTTCAGCTCCATTTTACGAAATCTTCCAAAATATACAATTACCATAATTCCGGATACGATCTGTCCGATCACGGTCGCCCACGCAGCGCCTTTGATCCCCCAGTGGAATCCAAAGATAAACAGCGGATCTAACACCGTATTAATAATTGCCCCTGTCAGCATACAAGTCATAGAGTACGTAGGACTTCTGTCCGCGCGGATCAGATGATTCCCTCCGGTTGTCAAAATCAGGAACGGAATTCCAAATGCCGTAATTCCTGTATAATCCTGTGCATATGGCAGGATCTTTGTCGTCACACCGAAAAGATGCAGCAGAGGATCCAGGAACACCAGTACCACTGCTGCAATGATCACACCACAGATTACCAGCATGGAAAGCCCGGTCCCCGCAATCCTGCTTGCTTTCTCATGATCTCCCGCTCCGGAACACAGATTAAAATTCGACGCACTTCCGATTCCAAGAAGAAGTGCTGTTGCCGTACAGATGATCGACACAGGAAATGCAATATTAGTCGCTGCATTTCCCAGAAGTCCGACTCCCTGTCCGATAAAGATCTGATCTACAATATTATATAATGAGCTCACCAGCATACTGATAATTGCCGGAATTGCGAATTTCGCGATCAGTTTTCCCTCGCTTTCTGTTGCCAGAGGATTCACTTTTTTCTGTTCTTTCAACTTTCTTTCACTCCTTATTTTCTCACCAATTATTCATGGATTCTTATTTGATTTTCACCATACGGCGATTATAAAAGACGGAGCTTGTTACGGCCTCCGTCCTCTGAAAATATTCTGCTATTTATTATTTAATATTCACGGATCACGGTTCCAATCTCCCGTGTCGTATCCATATCCACCAGATGAGCCAGTGCATCTTCCAGATGCTTTTCTTTTACTGCTTCTGTAACAATAACAAGCTCTGCTGCATCATCTTCTTTTGTATTCTGAATCACTCTTGCAATACTTACTTTATGCACTCCGAATACACTTGCAATTGCAGCAAGTACACCTGGTTTATTATCCACCAGCATACGGATATAGAACTTGTTCTTTACTTCTTTAAAGTTCTTTACCGGTGTCTCACGATAACAGGTACAACTGATTCTTCCTGTACAATGGTATTGTATATCACGGATCACATCGATCACATCACCCATGATCGCACTGGCCGTCGGGAGTTCCCCTGCTCCTCTTCCGTAGAACATCGTATCACCGGCAGCATCAGAGCGGACAAATACTGCATTAAACGAATCTCTCACGGATGCAAGCGGATGTTCCTTCGGAATCATCATCGGATGAACAGCAACCTCAATTCCTTCTTCCGTATTATGCACAACACCGAGTAATTTAATCACATCACCGAATTCTTCTGCGTATTCCACATCTTTCGCAGTAATTTTTGTAATTCCTTCTGTATATACATCATCGAATGTAACTCTGGAATGAAATGCAATCGATGCCATGATCGCTACCTTACGTCCTGCATCCAGTCCTTCAATATCGGCCGTCGGATCTGCCTCTGCATAACCAAGCTCTGTTGCCAGTGCCAGTGCATCGTCAAAATCCATCCCTTCTTCGATCATCTTGGTCAGAATAAAGTTCGTCGTACCATTGACAATACCGATAACTTCCTGAATCTCATTCGCCGCCAGACACTGCTTCAGCGGACGGATAATCGGGATTGCTCCTGCCACAGCTGCCTCAAATAAGAAATCCACTCCACTTTCTTCTGCCGCCTCCAAAAGTTCGTGTCCATGTGTCGCTACCAGATCTTTGTTCGCTGTCACGACATTCTTTCCTGCATGCAGTGCTTCCAGAATCATAGTTCTTGCAGGTTCGATACCACCCATCACTTCGATTACGATTTCTATCTCATCATCATTCATGATATCTTCCCACTTATCGGTTAAAAGAGACTGGTCTACACCCTCTCTCTTCTTATTCATGTTATGTACCAGTATCTTCTGAATTTCAAGACCTGCACCGGCTTTCAATGCCATTTCATCCTTCTGGCGTTCCACAAGTTTATACACCCCGCTGCCGACCGTTCCAAGTCCCAGAAGACCTGCTTTTACTACTCTTTCCTGATTCATCTTCTCACATCCTCGTTTTTTGTTCACTCTCTTTTCGTATCTACAGATATTCTGCCAGCGGCAGATTCTGCAGCTTTGTTTATACAGACTTTAGTATAGCATAGTGCTACATATAATTTCAATCCGATTCTTCCCATGCTCGGAAATTAGTACAGTTTAATCTCCTTTCTGCACAGTAACAAATCCGCACCCCCATAATTGATCAACACAAAAAAAGACGTTACAAATAGTCAATTCAGAGCGACAGACGGGACTCGAACCCGCGACCTCCACCTTGGCAAGGTGGCGTACTACCAACTGTACTACTATCGCATAGCAACTACTTGCAACGTCTTTTCAGAGCGACAGACGGGACTCGAACCCGCGACCTCCACCTTGGCAAGGTGGCGTACTACCAACTGTACTACTATCGCACATCAAGTATGTTTTATTATTTTGTGTTCATCAGAACGATATTCAGTATAACGTATATATATGGTATTGTCAACTGCTTTTTTTAATTTTTTGAATTTTTCTTTTAATTTGAAAACTCCGACAACTTTTTCTGCATGCTTTGGCAAGTGGCAGCTCCTTACGAACGCATAGTAATAAAAAAGGTGCGGGAGCAACCTTCTCTTTGGTTTTCCCGCATCTTTTACTTTATATAGCTTTTACTTTATTCTTTGTCTTCTGCCTTTTTCTCTTCTTTTGCTATAACCGCAATTCCGAGTTCCTCCAGCTGTTTTGCATCTACATGTCCCGGTGCTTCTGTCATAAGATCAGATGCATCTTTTACTTTAGGGAATGCAATTACATCACGGATGCTGTCCTGTTTTGCCATCAGCATAACCAGACGATCCAGACCATATGCAAGTCCTGCGTGCGGCGGCACTCCATACTTGAATGCTGTCAGAAGGAAGCCAAACTGCTCCTGTGCCTGCTCTTCTGTAAATCCAAGCACTTCAAACATCTTGCTCTGGATATCCTGATCAAAGATTCTGACACTTCCTCCACCAATCTCGTTACCATTCAATACGATATCGTATGCTTTTGCACGGACTCTTCCCGGATCACTGTCAATATACTGAAGATCTTCTTCCATTGGCATTGTAAATGGATGGTGCATAGCTGTATAACGGTTCTGCTCTTCGCTCCACTCGAGAAGTGGGAATTCTGTTACCCACAAGAATTTGTATTCATTCTTGTCAAGAAGTTCCATCTGACGTGCGAGTTCCAGACGAAGTGCTCCCAGTGTATCCCATACAACTTTATTCTTATCTGCAGCAAATAATAACAAGTCTCCGTTCTCTCCGCCCATCGCTTCGATCAGAGCTTTCATTTCATCATCTGTCATGAATTTGGCAAATGAGGATTTCACTGTTCCGTCTTCATGAATTGCAATATACGCAAGTCCCTTTGCACCATAATCTTTTGCAAAATCAACCAGTTTATCAATCTTCTTACGAGCCATTCCGCCCTGTCCTTTGGCGTTGATACCACGAACTGTTCCACCATTTTCGATCGCATTTTTGAACACTACAAATTCACAGTCTTTTACAACATCTGTTACGTTTGTCAGTTCCATACCAAAACGGATATCCGGCTTATCTGAACCAAAGCGGTCCATTGCTTCCTGCCATGTCATTCTCTGGATTGGAAGAGATACTTCCACGCCCAGTACTTCTTTGAATAATTTGGCAAGCAGTCTTTCATTTACTTCGATTACATCATCGACATCCACGAAAGATAACTCCATATCGATCTGTGTGAATTCCGGTTGACGGTCTGCACGTAAATCTTCGTCACGGAAGCATTTTGCGATCTGGAAATATCTGTCATATCCTGAACACATCAGTAACTGTTTGAATAACTGTGGTGACTGTGGCAGCGCATAGAACTGTCCCTGCTGGATACGGCTAGGTACGAGGTAATCTCTTGCTCCTTCCGGTGTACTTTTGATCAGAACCGGTGTCTCAATCTCAAGAAATCCTTCTTCCGCAAGGAACTGACGTGTCAGAGTTGCAACCTTGCTTCTCATCATCAGATTGCGCTGCAGATCCGGTCTTCTAAGATCCAGGTATCTGTATTTCAGACGTACTTCTTCTTTTGTTTTAGAATTCTCTTCGATGTGGAACGGCGGTGTCTCTGATTCAGAAAGAATACGAAGTTCTTCCGGAATCACCTCTATCTCTCCTGTTGCAAGATGCTCATTCACTGCACCGGAACGTTTTGCTACTGTTCCTACGATTGCTACTACATATTCTGCACGAAGCTTAGCTGCCTTTTCGATCAGTGCCGCTTCGCATTTTCCTTCTTCGAATACCACCTGGATAATACCTGAACGGTCTCTGACATCTACGAATACCAGACCGCCCTTATTACGGTTTTTCTGTACCCATCCCATAATGGTAACTTTCTCTCCTACATTGGCTGCAGATAATTCTGCACATCTGTGGGTTCTTTTTAACCCTTTCATTGATTCTGCCATGTTTCTTTATCTCCTTTTCCGACGTCCTTACGCCGTAATTTATTGTTTCCTATATATCTTATAAATTTTCCACGGAATCTGCATAACAGTCCACGATTTCTGTATAACCGTCTTCAGTAAGCTGTTCTTTCTGGAACTTTTTATTCTTCTTCATGTTGACGATCAGGACCTGTTTTCCTGCCTGACGGTCTGCCTTTGCAAGTGACATAACCTTTAAAAGCCCTTCTTTTGTCATCTTCTTCTCTAACAGATATGCTTTCTTCTCTTTTACAGTCGGAACTTCATATCCATTTTCCAGAAGCAGCATGACGATTCGTTCGAATCCGATTGAGAATCCACATGCAGGTGTATCCTGCCCGGTGAATTTACCGATCATCTTATCATAACGGCCGCCTCCGGCTACAGATCCGCCGAAATCATCCATCGTCACTTCAAAGATCGTTCCTGTATAGTAAGACTGTCCTCTTACAAGTGTCGGATCGAATTTGATATTGAATTCGCATTCTTTTGCGGTCTCAACACTGGAAATGATCATTTCCATACTGTCTGCTGTCTCTTCACTTAAGCAGTCGCCCAGTTTTTCTTTCAGGAAACGGATACCTGTTACATCTGGTGCTACATCCTTAAATAACTGAAGATAAGTCTCTACATTTTCCTTTACATATCCCATCTCTTCTAATTCTTTCGCAACACCTTCTGCACCGATCTTGTCCATCTTATCCAGAATGATGAAGACTTCATCATAATCATCCTCACGGAAACCACTGTAAGCAGCCATTGCTTTCAGGATATTACGGTCATTGATACATACCGTAAAGTTCTGGAAGCTTAATTTGCCAAGCATAGCTGTCGTTGCAAGGATCAGTTCGATCTCTGCGAGATTTCCCGGCTCTCCTAAGATATCAATATCACACTGCATGAACTGTCTGAAACGTCCTTTCTGCGGACGGTCTGCTCTCCATACATTACCAATCTGCAATGCCTTAAAAGGTGCCGGCAATTCATTCGAATGGTTTGCATAATATCTGGCAAGCGGTACGGTAAGATCATAACGCAGTCCTCCGTCTACCAGATCGTTTTCTTCTTTTGCTGTATCGATCTTCAGTTTTTCTCCTCTTTTTAAAATCTTGAAGATCAGTTTCTCGTTGTCTCCGCCCTGTTTGCTGCACAGGTTCTCGATATGTTCCACACATGGTGTCTCGATGGAACAGAATCCGTATGTCTTATACGTCTCTTTGATCAGTCCGATCAGGTAATCACGGATCTCCATCTCACGTGGGAGCATGTCTTTCATACCGGTAACCGGTTTCTTCTTTAATGCCATAACCATTCTCCTTTGCGTTCTATCATTTCGTCGATCCTGTCGATGTAGGCATCTACCGCCTTGACATTCTCCTGACGGATCAGACGCGTCATTTTCTTCTTTTTACTGCCCGGCATAGGAATCGGATCCTTCAATACAATCTTTGTCGATGCTCCGGCTCCTGCGGCAATAATAGATTGTTTTTCTTCCATAATAAGTATATTGTATATTCCGGCTTTGTCAACCTTTGCATACCCAACATTTTCAAAATTCCCCGCAATATTCTTCTGTCTGTACAGATAATACGGGAAAAGATCCATCTCTTTTGCTGCCTTTGCAGCCCTCTCGATCATGCCGGAAAGGATCTCATGCGTCTCTTTCGCATCCCGGTTCAAATCCTCCATCTCCATTCTGGCTGCTCTTTTGATCGCCAGTGAATGCACTGTCAGACTGTCCGGATGCATCTGTGCGATCTGTGCCAGTGTATCTTCCATGTCAGAAATATCTTCTCCCGGAAGTCCTGCGATGATATCCATATTGATATTATCGAATCCAGTCTTTCTGGCCAGTGCATAGGCTTCTTTTATCTCTTCTACGGTATGTTTTCTTCCAATCACATCCAGCGTCTTCTGCTGCATACTCTGTGGATTAATAGAAATTCTTGTAATGTCATGATTCTTTATGACTTTCAACTTCTCTTCTGTAATGCTGTCCGGTCTTCCGGCTTCCACTGTATATTCCAGCAGGTATTCTCTCGAAAACTTCTCATCGATCCAGCTCATCAGCCGTTCCAACTGCTCTGCCGTCAGCGTTGTCGGCGTACCTCCGCCGATGTAGATCGTATTTAATTTTTTGTTTTTCGAGCGTTCTGCGATAAATTCCAGCTCTTTGCAAAGTGCATCCACATATGCATCCACTTTTTCTTTCCAGCGATCCAGTGGTCCGGAACTGAAAGAACAGTAAGAACAGACCGATGGACAGAACGGGATTCCAACATACAGGCTATATCCGTTCTCGTAATCCAGTTCTTTTAAAATTTTCTGTTCTCTTTCGGCAATCTCCCATGCAAGAGCTGCTTTTTCTCCTCTCACTCTCGCACTTTCCCATGCCCAGTTAATATAATCTTCTTTTTCCCATCCGGCTTCCAGTTTCTGCATAGCAAGCTTGGTCGGGCGCACTCCCGTAAGCACTCCCCACGCAAGCGGCTCTCCTGTAATCCTTTCCAGCTGATCATACAGGCTCAGATCAATCTGCCGTTTTCTTTCTTTTTTCTGGCTCTCCTTCTCTGAATCTTCCTGTATCTTCCCTGTGCTTTCATCCCGACCTGCTGTGTCAGTAATTTCCACGGTGTTCTCAAATCCCACGGAAATTTCACGGTCATCCGGCAAATGTACCATTACATAATTAGAGGCTTTTTCATCCGTCTTACAGGATACTTCCTGTGACGGATAAAAAGCCTTTAATATATGATACGCATTATAAGTATAAGACTCGCTTTTACATATAATCTGAATCATTCTATTTCTCCATTCCGTTTTCTTTCACTGTCTTTTCTTATCGTTCATTATACAAATGGATTATGACGCTTTTCATAACCAATCGTCGTCTCTTCCATATGCCCCGGATATACATGCGTCTCTTCCGGTAATATCAAAAGCTTTTCTTTTACAGAACGGACCAGTGCTGATGCACTTCCACCTGGGAAGTCCGAACGTCCGACGGATGTACGGAACAATGTATCACCGCTAAAAAGAACATCTTCCTGTTCCATATAATAGCAGCATCCGCCCGGTGTATGCCCCGGTGTATGGATCACACGGAACTGAAAGCCTGCAATTTGAAGCTGCTGTCCGTCTCTGACCGGAACCGCATCCGCGAACTGATATCCTCCGCGCATATAACCAGAAGACAGATTGCTTTCACCGTCCATCATCATCGGTAGATCTGCTTCTTCCACATATACTGGAATTTTTATATCTTCCATCACATCGGAAAGCCCCATAATATGGTCAAAATGTGCATGTGTCAGAAGTACAGCCTTCAGCTTCAGTCCCTGCTCTTTCACGGCATTCTTTAATTTTGTCGGATATGCTCCCGGGTCAACCATGACCGTATCCTTTGTCTCTTCATTGATCACCAGATAACAATTGGTACCGATCATTCCCACTACGTATTTTTCTATCTTCATACTTTTAGCCTGTTGCCCTTTCTATATCTATGATTCCGGAAAGCTGCTGCAGCTTCTTCACGATGCGCTCCAATTCTTCACGGCCGTGAACGATGAATCCCATCTCGATCGTTGCCGTTCCCTTCTTACTGGTACGGACATTCATAGATTTGACATCTACGTTTCCCTCAGTGAAGATTCGGGATATCTCCATCAGAAGTCCCTGCTGGTCATTCGCATACATCTTGATCTCTGCAAGATACTGACCGCCGGATTTTTCCGTCACTTCGGTCTCCCACTCTGCAGGAATCAGTCTTGCACGTTCCGATTCGGACAGGTGGATCATATTGATACAGTCCGTTCGGTGAATGGAAAGTCCTCTTCCACGTGTAACAAATCCGACGATCTCATCTCCCGGTACCGGGTTACAGCATCTGGAGAAACGGACTGCCATATCATCAATTCCCTTGACAACAATGCCACTCTTTGACTTGGCAATGTGTACTTTATTCTTCGCTGCTTCTGCCACTCTCTCCAGAACAACTTCATCGGTAATTGCCTGTCTGTGATCTTTTCCATATTCTTCAACAAGACGATTCACGACCTGGCCTTCTTTTAAGCCGCCATGTCCGATTGCCGCCAATACAGAATCCCAGTCTTTGAATCCATATTTTTTCTGAACAATCTCCTGATATTTCGGCTGGATGATATTTGCAACATTGATACTTTTCGCTCTGCAGTACGTCGCAATCATATCTTTACCGCGGATGATATTGCTTTCCTTGAACTCTTTCTTGAACCATTGGTTGATCTTATTCTTTGCCTGGGTACTCTTTACAATATTCAGCCAGTCACGGCTTGGTCCCTTGGAATTCTGGGATGTCAGGATCTCGATTCTGTCGCCATTCTGAATCTTATAATCAATGTTAACAAGTTTTCCGTTGACTCTGGCTCCTACCATCTTGTTACCGACCGCACTGTGGATCGCATAAGCAAAATCGATCGGAGTTGAACCATTCGGCAGGTTCTTTACATCTCCCTGCGGAGTAAAGCAATAGACATCCTCTGCAAACAGATCCAGATCTCCTTTGATCAGGTTCAGGAATTCTCTGTTATCCGACATGTCTCTCTGCCACTCCAGGATCTGACGCAGCCAGCTTAACTTCTCTTCCTCCTGTGCCTCCACACTCTTCTTACCGTCATTGGATTCTTTATACTTCCAGTGTGCAGCGATACCATATTCAGCTGTCTTATGCATCTCTTCTGTACGGATCTGGATCTCGAACGGCTGTCCGACCGAACTCATCAGTGTCGTATGCAGTGACTGGTACATATTCGGCTTCGGCATAGCAATATAGTCTTTAAAACGTCCCGGAATCGGCGTATACATCTCATGGATCACACCCAGCGCCGCATAACAGTCTTTTACAGATTCTACTATGATACGCACAGCAAACAGATCATAGATCTGGTCAACCGTCTTATCCTGATTCACCATCTTCTTATAGATACTGAAGAAATGTTTGACACGTCCGTTGACCTCTGCTTTGATATTCGCATTCTTCATATGTGTCGATACTTCTTCTACGATCTGCTCTACGAATTCTTCCCTCTCTGTCTTTCTTGCATTGATCTGGTTCACCAGGTCATAGAACACCTCCGGCTGGGAATACTTAAGTGCCAGGTCATCCAGTTCCGTCTTGATCTTAGATATACCAAGACGCTGTGCGATCGGCGCATAGATGTCCATCGTCTCTTTCGCTTTTTCTTTCTGCTTTGCCGGCGTCATGAACTGCAAGGTACGCATATTATGCAGACGGTCTGCCAGTTTGATAATGATCACACGGATATCCTTCGCCATGGCAAGGAACATCTTACGCAGGTTTTCTGCCTGTACCTCCAGTTTATCCGATGAATAAGAGAGTCTTCCCAGTTTGGTAACTCCATCTACCAGAAGTGCTACCTCATCTCCAAATTCCCTCCGGATATCTTCTTCCGTAAACTTTGTATCTTCTACCACATCATGCAGCATACCTGCCGCAATCGTCTCTTTATCCATCTCCAGATCAGCCAGAATGATCGCTACCCACAAAGGATGGATGATATATGGTTCTCCGGATTTTCTGCGCTGATCTCCATGCGCCTTTACCGCCAGCTTATAAGCCTTTTCAATCATGGAAACATCTGTGGACGGATGATACTTTCGGATACGGGCAATTAACATGTCATATAACCGGTTCGGGTCCTCATAATCTTCCTGAGATTTTACCGCATGCCCGTCTACAACTGCAAGCCCTTTCGTGTGATCTTCTGTCAGTGTTTCCGGTGCGATCCGGTTGTCCAGTGATTCGTAGGTTGTCTTATCAGACATATTAACGCCTCCTTCCCTTGATTTCTCTCTTTTTATTTTCCAGGATATGTGATCACAGCATCCACATCATATCCTTCTAATCTTTCTCTTCCTTTTAACCCGGCAAGTTCCATCAGAAATACTGCTTTTACCACTTCTCCGCCGAGGCTTTCGATCATCTTCACCATAGCCTCGTTGGTTCCGCCTGTAGCAATCAGGTCATCAATAATAACCACTTTCTGCCCCGGCTTGATTGCATCTTTATGCATCTCGATCGTGGCTGTGCCATACTCCAGTTCATATTCAACAGAAACCGTCTCGCATGGGAGTTTTCCTTTTTTTCTGATTGGGATAAATGGCTTGTGCAGATTATATGCGATCGGTACACCAAAGATAAATCCTCTTGATTCCGGTCCTACAACCACATCAAAATCCACGTCTTTTAATTTTTCCTGCATCAGGTCTATCGCCAGATGTAATCCATCTGCATCCTGAAGGATGCTTGTTACGTCTCTGAATATAATTCCCGGTTCCGGAAAATCCGAAATACTTCTTACATACTCTTCTATCGGTTTCATGATACTCTCTCCATTTCTGTCTAAAATACAACTTTAAGTATACCATTACTCGTTCTGATTTTCAATCTATGGTTTTCACCCTGCAACGAGAGAAACCAGCTTAACGGTAATGTGTGATCACAATCTGCGGTGTTCTCTTTCCCATATATTCATTGATATCAGGATAATAAGTCACCGCAATTTTTATATGACCGCCTCTGCCTTGTAAAAGAGCATCCACCTCCATGCGCCCGTAGGTCTCTTCCATATTCTTTAAGAATCCTTCCACATTCTGGAACAGCATGGCTTCTATGACACTTCCGTTTGCATCCTGTGCCTTTATCTTCAGTACATTTCTGTTCTTTCCAAGTATTCTCGCTCCCAGAAGCGTCACTCCGCGTGCGGCAAATATCGGCTTTGTATTCCCTTTTCCGAATGGTTCCAGAAGTTCCAGCTCTTTCACCAGTTCTTCCGTCACACAAAGAAACGGCATCTCCATATCAATCGTGACTTTTTCTTTCATTTCTTCTTCCGTCAGGGTGCAGTTCTCATTCAGTCTTCTCCGGAATTCTGCGATATTCTCTTTTTCCAGAGAAAGTCCTGCTGCCAGCCGGTGTCCGCCAAACTTCGTCAGGATATCTTTGCATTTATTCAGTTCCTCATACATATGATATCCGTCGATCGACCGTCCGGATCCTTTCGCACCATCCTCCGCATCCGTCAGTACGAATACCGGTTTGTAATAGCATTCCCTTATTCTTCCCGCAACAATCCCCGCAAGGCTTTCATGACAATCCGGCAGATAGATGACCAGTACCCTGTCGTCGGATAAATCTGTTGTCTCCACCTGTTCTTTCGCAAGCTTTACTGCTTCTTCGGTCATATCCTTTCTGCTGTCATTTAATGCTTTTAAATCACCCGCAAGAATATCCGCTTCTTTCTGTGTACGCACCCGCAGAAGTTTCAGTGCCCGCTTTGCTGTATCCAGCCTCCCGCTTGCGTTGATACAGGGGCCCAGAACAAACCCTATATGATAAGAATTCAGACTTTCTTTATCAATTCCTGTACATTCTATCAGTGCTTTCAGTCCCGGATTCTTCGTTCGCTTAAGCATCTGCAGTCCTTCTTTGACAAAGATCCGGTTCTCATCCTCCAGATCCATCACGTCACCGACCGTTGCGATTGCAACATTTTCAATCAGATCATCCAGATCAGTGGAATCTTTCCCCATGCTTTCCCACAACGCCTCCATCAGTTTATATGCAACCGCCGCGCCACAGAGTCCCTTGAACGGATATACACAGTCCTTCTGCTTCGGATCGATCACTGCATCCGCTGGTGGAAGTCTGTATATCTTTTCTCCGTCTATTTCATCGAACGGGATCTCATGATGATCCGTTACGATGATCGTCATGCCCAGTTCTTTGCCATATGCAATCTCATTTGCTGCTGCGATTCCATTATCACAGGTAATGATCGTATCGATTCCGGCATCGTAAGCCCGGTCGATCAGATGCCGATTCAGACCATATCCGTCACCTATGCGGTCCGGAATATCACTGTCCACATATGCCCCGAGACGTTCCAGCCCCTCCAGCAAAATATACGTCGCATTCACACCATCAATATCATAATCTCCGATCACCCGGATTTTCTTCTCCTCTGCAATCTTTTCTTTCAAAATGTCAATCGCCTTATCCGCATCTTTCATCAGCATCCCATCATACAGATCACTGATCGTTCCATTCAGATAACGTTCGATTGCCTCTTCTCCGATCACATCCCTGTTGCGGATCAAGCATGCCAGTCTCGGACTAATCTGATATTTCTTTCCTATCGCTTCAAAATCTGCACCTTTGCGCAGCAGAACCCATCGTTCCATTTATCTTTATCCCCTTTGTATCTGTCCGTCAGAATATTATGTTTCTATTTTAAAAAAAGCAGTTATGCCCTGTCAATAGGCATAACTGCTTCCCGGATCATTTTATGATCTATTTTTTCTTTTTCTTTGGCTGTGCTTTTTTGCCGACTTTCGTCTTCATTACATACCACAGTGCTCCTGTAACACATACAGAAGAATATCCACCGCAGACGATACCTACCATCAGAGGTGCTGCAAACTCACGAATAGAACTTACACCCATAATAAACAGTACCGCAACCATGATAAATGTTGTCAGTGAAGTATAAATACTTCTTGTCAGTGTCTGTGTAATACACTTATTTACAAGTTCTGACAGATCTGTATTTCTCTTCATAAGCGGAAGTTCCTCACGGATACGGTCAAAGATTACGATCGTCGCGTTGATCGAATAACCTACAATCGTCAGCATACAAGCAATAAATGTACCTCCGACTGAGATTCTGGATACTGCATAGAATGCCAGTACAACCAGTACATCATGTAATAATGCCAGCACCGCACTTGTAGCAAAACGTACATCTTTGAAACGGAACCAGATATAAAGCAACATGAAAATTGTTGCTACGATCACTGCGATCACTGCATCCTGACGCATCTCATTACTGATCGTTGAACTGATATTTTCCGCTGTAATATCAGATTCTTTTACACCAAAATTATCTTCCAGTGCCTTATTTACCTTCTCACGTTCAGACAAACTTAAAGTTACTGTCTTGATGACTACCTGTTTTGTTCCGGATACTTTCTGTGTCTGGATATTATGATCTCCTGTCACTTTTTCTACAACAGGAACGATCTCTTTATCAATCTCATCGATTGAATAATCTTTGTCAAACTTCACATTCATAGATGTTCCGCCCTTGAAATCCAGACTGTAAGCCAATGCCCCGTTACCCTGGGCAGAATGTACTCCCATAACCACGAATCCTGCAAGGATCATTGCAATAGAAATACTGAAGAACACTTTCTTCTTGCCAAGGAAGTTGATTGGCTTTCTTTCTTTCATCTTATGGTAATACAGACTCTCTTTTCGAATTCCGATTCCATAGAACGCAAACACGATCATACGTGTAATCACCAGTGCTGTAAACATTGATACCACAATACCGATTGCCAGAGTCTGCGCAAATCCTTTGACTGTTCCGGAACCTTTAAACCACAGAACCGCAGCCGCGATCAGTGTTGTCACATTACCGTCAACAATTGCTGACATAGCTTTCTGGAATCCTGATTTTAAGGATACTTTTACACTTCTTCCTCTTGCCATCTCTTCACGTACACGGGCAAAGATGATAACATTCGCATCTACTGCCATACCAATACTTAAAATGATACCGGCAATACCCGGAAGGGTCAGCGTTACATCAAACGCATTCAATATTACAAGTACGATCTCTGTATAGATGACCAGCGCAAGGCTTGATGCCAGTCCCGGAAGTCTGTATACAAAGATCATGAACAGGAATACAAGGATCAGACCAATAATACCGGCTTTTAAACTTGTATTCAATGCCTGTTCTCCAAGCTGTGCTCCTACTACATTGGAACGCAGCTCTTCAAGCTGAAGTTTCAGTCCACCGATACGGATCGTAGATGCCAGATTATCTGCTTCTTCATAAGTGAAGTCGCCTGTAATATAGGCCTGTCCACCTGTGATCTCAGACCGTACGACCGGACTTGAGATTGTCTCACCATCATAGATGATCGCAATCTGTTTTCCGATATTTTCTTTCGTTGCCGTTGCAAATTTGCTGGTACCTGATTTGGTCAGATTCAACTCTACAGAATATTCTTTATTCCCCATGTCATCCTGACCGGTTTTTGCAGACGCACTCTTAACATCTGTTCCCGTAAGAACTGTTTCTCCATCCGCTGTCTGGAATGAAAGGGAACCTGGTTTTCCAAGTTCATCCAGAATCTTATTGGCATCTGTAACACCAGGGATCTCAATGTTAATACGGTCATTTCCTTCCTGGTATACACTTGCTTCTGTACTGTACTGTTCTACACGTTTTTGCAGTTTGTAGATCGTATCGCTCATCTCTTCTTTGGTCGGATTCTTATCTTTTACCTGATAGGTAATACTTACACCACCGGCAAGATCCAGACCAAGTTTGATGTTTTTCATCGCACCAGACTTAGATTTGCCAATTCCTGTGATCACAGTAAATCCAAGTCCGACGATAAGAATTACAGCCAGAAGCAGACTCAGTATGCTTTTTGACTTCTTCATCGTTCTCCTACACATCCTCTCGAAATATTATTCTTCATCTGCAAGTGCTGCCTTCATCATGATCGCACACTCTACACGTTTCCTTTGCATCTCACAGCCGATCTCATAAGTATCATGGATCGTACCATGGAAATTATAAGAGTTTGCCATGCATCCGCCGCTGCAGTAGAATTTTGCAAAGCAGTTTCTGCATTTATCTTTGGAATACACATTGCAGCTTCTGAAATCGTCAGCAATCTCCGGCTTCACGATTCCATCATCCACATTACCCATCAGGAAATCATCCTGTCCGACAAACTGATGGCATGGATAGAGGTCTCCCCATGGTGTAACAGCCAGATACTCTGTTCCGGATCCACAACCGGATAAACGTTTTGCCACACATGGTCCACCATTTAAATCTATCATAAAATGGAAGAAATTGAAGCCTTTTCCTTCTTTCTCGCGTTCGATCATCATCTTGGCGAGCTTATCATATTCCTCCCTGATCTTAGGAAGATCTTCCTCCCTGATCGCATACGGATCACTTTCATCTCCAACAACCGGTTCAATCGACATCTGTTTGAATCCGAGGTCTGCAAAATGCATGATATCATTGGAGAAATCCAGATTATTTCTTGTAAATGTACCACGAATGTAATATTTTTCCTGATTTCTGCTTTCTGCAAGTTTCTGGAACTTCGGAACGATCAGATCATAACTTCCTTTTCCATTTCTAAACGGACGCATCTGATCATTGATTTCTTTACGTCCATCCAGGCTCAACACTACATTGTCCATTTCTTTATTTACAAATTCCTGAATTTCATCATTTAACAGCACTCCGTTCGTTGTGATCGTAAAACGGAAATGCTTATTATGTATCTTCTCCTGCTCTCTTCCGTAAGCTACCAGATCTTTTACCACCTGCCAGTTCATCAGAGGCTCCCCGCCGAAGAAATCTACTTCCAGATTACGGCGGTTACCAGAATTCTTAATCAGGAAGTCCAGCGCTTTCTTACCGACTTCATAGCTCATAAGTGCTCGTCTTCCATGATATTCCCCTTCTTCTGCAAAACAGTATTTGCAAGCAAGGTTACAGTCGTGTGCAATATGCAGGCACAGTGCCTTTACAACTGTCTTTCTCTTCTTTACTTCTTCGATCATGCATTCATATGTATCTTTTACAAATAACTGACCGCCTTCTGTCAGTTCGATCACGTCTGATAATGCATCTTCAATGTCGGATGTTTCATATTTGTTTCCAAGTGTCTGTAAAAGCTTTTCTTTTACATCCGCTTCTTTTAACGATTCGGCAGTTGGTTCTGTTTCTGACTTGTTCACTTCCGCGATCACGTCATAACAGACATCATCTACCACATGTACAGATCCGCTGTACACGTCCATAACGATATTATATCCATTATTACGGTACTGATGAATCATATCCTTTGGTACCCCTTTCTAATTTTTCTTATTTCATATCGGGAATTTCCCGTTATCTTTCTACCCGTCAAAAACCATATGTTGTCAAATAATCAAAAAACAATTCCGCAGACAACTAAAAAAGGTCCACCGGACCTTTTCGTCACATGCATGGCAACAAGAAACAGCGGACCCTAAAGACCGCTGTCCCAAGTATCCCATATCTTTTTAAATTATTTGCTCTGTTCGCAAGTCTGGTTTCCTACTGTGCAGGATGTCTTACATGCTGACTGGCATGATGTCTGGCATTCGCCGCATCCGCTTTTTTTCAGATTGCTGTTCATAGGTTTATTCAATGATTTTACATGTTTCATGTTCGTATCCCTCCTTACTATTGCTTAACTTACGTTATTATAACATTTCGACATAGGTTTCGCAATCTTTTTCTTAGGATATCATTCCGCCTGCCATACCACCTCCCGCACACAGCGCAAATGTCATCAGAATCTCTGTTCCACTTCCGTGAAATGTACGATAGATTCCCCATGTAATCAGTAACAGAAATGCGAAGTACAGAATTCCAAGTACAATTCCCCAAAAGAAACGTCTGATCTTTGCAAGTTTACCCGCCACAAGTCCACCGGCAAATGTAGAGAGCAGATAGACCGCTGTGATCCCTGCTGTCACAGCTTCTTCCGTAAGTTCGAATTTATACAGCGCCATTGCCAGTATCATCAAAAGAATTCCGGTCACTACATATGCTGCCAGAAGAGATTTCAGTATCCACATGATCCACACTTCATTTTGTCCCTTTTTTCCCATGCTTTCCCTCCTCATCTATCACAGATTATGAAGGAAGCATCTGATTTATGCGCTTATTTTTGTTTACAATCGTCCTATTGTTCCATCTGTTTGCCCAGAACCTTTGCCGTATATTCCGCAAGACAAAGCTCTGTATCTTTGAATCTGTCCGTACGTTCCTGATTCAGCAGAAAAACCGCACCGATCACATCACCTGCACACAGAATCGGACTGATCACCTCCTGTTTATAAGGTTCTGATACACTCACGATCGGTACATATCTTTTTTCCCCGGCTTTGGCATTCCGTGTTTTTCGTTCTTTCAGAAATTCTCCAAGCTCTCCCGTAATATCTTCATCCTGAATCTCTTTCTTTCCATTTCCCGCTGCTGCCACTACCTGATCCATATCACAGATCCCCACCAGGCATTCCAGAACCTGCGACAGACTTTCCGCATACTGCTTTGCAAATGCAGACAGTTCCCCGATCGGTGAATATTTCTTCAGAATAATCTCACCTTCTCTGTCTGTAAATATCTCCAGCGGATCGCCTTCCCTGATCCTCAGTGTCCTTCTGATCTCTTTTGGCACGACCACACGCCCCAGATCATCGATTCTTCTTACGATTCCTGTTGCCTTCATAGCATTTATCTTCCTCCTGATTTTTCTGTTTTTTCCATATTTTCTAACATATGGCTAGTATGCTGAAAACAGCAAGGAATTATTCATGCAGATATTAGACTGGATATTTTTTCAATAGTTTTGTATAATAGTTGGAAGAAAATATTAGGAGGAATGAATCATGAGTAAAATTGATGAAGTACGTGCTGATATGGTCAAAGCCATGAAAGCCAAAGACAAAGACACAAAGGAAACTTTATCCATGCTGCTTGCAGCTCTTAAGAATAAAGCAATCGACAAACGCGAAGACCTGACACCGGAAGAAGAGACTCAGGTAATCTTAAAAGAGATCAAGCAGACAAAAGAGACCCTGGATATGACTCCTGCAGATCGTACAGAGATCATCGAAGAATGCAACAAGCGTCTGGCTGTTCTGGAACAGTATGCTCCTAAGATGATGGATGAAGCAGAGATCAAAGAAGTCGTTGCTTCTGTTCTTGCAGAGATGGGACTGGATGCTCCTACCGCAAAGGATAAAGGCAAGATCATGAAGAACCTGATGCCTAAAGTAAAGGGAAAAGCTGACGGCAAGCTCGTCAACGAGATCGTATCTACTTTCATGAAATAAAATCTTCAAGAGCTGCCGCTGGCAGCTCTTCTTGTATACTATGGTATCTACAGAACCGCCACCTGCTGCTTCTTCCGAACACATAGTGATCACAAAATAATGGGCAGCACCCGATGGATGCTGCCCATTATTTTAATCCTCTTAGTTACCAGAAGTACTGTTTGTTTCGGTTGTACTTGTGTCTTTGGCTTTCACACTCAGTTTTGTAAAGCTAATCTTATTCCAGCTACCTTTATGGACTGTAATCTTTTCTTCTTTTTTCCATTTCTTTAATACTTTTTTATAGTATTTATCCTGTTTGTCTGTGATCATGGACTGTTTCTTAGTCTCTGTAGCCGTTTTATCATTGAGGCTTGTAACTTTTGCCACATAGCATGCAGTGTCACCTTCGATCACATCCGTCGTCTCGCCTTCTCCTAATTTGTCTGCTGCTTTTACGACTTCCTTAGACGGACTTACTGAATCCGAATCAAACGTGGCATCTTTGGCTTCTGTTCCCTGTTCCGTTGCATACGCAGCAAAATCTTCTGCTGTCTTTGCACCTTTGGCAAATGCCTCTGCCGTCTTTTTGGTTTTTTTCTTTTCCGCTTCGGATACTGTAGTATCTGATGAGCTTGAAGAATCAGATGTTGTACTATAATCAAATTCTACATACTGCATATGCTTCTGTGTCGCTTCTTCATCCGTTACTTTCACATTCGCATCTGCTACAATTGCCGCACGCATTTTCTGTTCGATCGCCATCAGTGTCATGACACGTTTTACATTTTCCTTAGAACCGGACACCTTGTCTTTTTTCTTCTGTGAATTGGCTTTGTCAAATTCTTTTGCTGCATCATTGATTGCTTTTTTATCGGCCTTTGTAAGCTTCACATCATAATCTTTCATATGTTCTTCCAGAAGAGCCATATTCTTCAGATCATCCAGAAGTGTCTTCTTGATAGACTCTTCATATGTCTTGCCGTCTGATGCATTTCTGCTCCACATATCATCACCGCCGAGATAGCTTGCAAAGTATGTTTCGTACTGAGCCTGTGTATATCTTGCATAGAAATTTGCAACACCTGCCGTAATCTCTTCATCCCCTGCTTTTACGACTACTGCATCGTCCTTCAGTGATCCACATCCGATAAGTGATGCTGCCATAATTCCTGCCAGTACTAATATTAATGCTCTTTTTTTCATTTATCCTAACCTGCCTTTATTTGCTTAATGGGTCAATTATACCGCTTTTTTCTTCGCCTATCAATCTTTTCAACCCATTTAACACATTTTTTGTACTTTCCAATGCGTCTGTCTGCTTCTCTTTCAGATTCCTTCTCTTCTTCTCATAGATAAAGCATGGCTGCACCCCATCCGCTTTGAACGTCAGCTCGCCACGAAAATCTTCAATCAGCTTCGGAATCCGCTCCGGATGTACTTTTGCTTTTTCATACATGGTAAATGTGTAAACCTCGCCTTTCTGCTCGACCGCCGTTACATACAACTGATGTGCCTGTGCCTTCAGAGCCGCTACTTCCAGAAGCTTTTCTACTTTCTTCGGAATATCTCCGAAACGGTCGATCAGTTCTTCTGTCATATCTTCCATCTCTTCTCTGTTCTCGATTGCAGCGATCCGTTTATAAACATCCAGTTTCTGATATTCATTCGGAATATACGAAGCCGGAATAAATGCATCCACATTCAGATCCATCGTCGTTGTAAATGTCTCCTCTTCTTCCATCTCGCCTTTCAGCTGCTTCACCGCCTCGTTCAGCATCTTACAGTAAAGGTCATATCCGACTGCTTCCATATGTCCATGCTGTTCTGCTCCTAGAAGATTGCCTGCTCCGCGGATCTCAAGATCCCGCATTGCGATCTTGAATCCCGAACCAAGATCCGTAAACTCGCGGATGGCCGCCAGTCTCTTTTCAGCCACTTCTTTTAACATCTTGTCTCTCCGGTATAGAAGGAATGCATATGCCATACGGTTAGAGCGTCCGACACGCCCACGCAGCTGATAAAGCTGTGAAAGGCCGAGACGATCCGCATCGTGGATGATCATCGTATTCGCATTGGAAATATCCAGTCCGGTCTCTATGATCGTTGTAGATACCAGTACATCAATCTCACCATTAATGAAATCATACATAATCCGTTCCAGTTCGTGTTCCCGCATCTGTCCGTGTGCATAGGCAACCGTCAGATCCGGCACCAGTTTCTGCACATGTCCTGCCACTTCATCAATATCTTCCACGCGGTTGTAGACATAATATACCTGTCCCTGTCTTGCGCATTCCCGTTCAATTGCCTCACGTACCATCTCATCGTTATATTCCATGACATACGTCTGGATCGGCATACGGTCGTTCGGCGCTTCTTCCAGCACACTCATGTCACGGATTCCGATCAGGCTCATATGAAGGGTTCTCGGGATCGGAGTTGCCGTAAGCGTCAGTACATCTACATTTTCCTTTAATTTCTTGATCTTCTCTTTGTGCTGTACTCCGAATCTCTGCTCTTCATCAATGATCAGAAGCCCGAGATCCTTGAATTTCATATCTTCACTTAACACTCGGTGTGTTCCGATGATAATATCTACCAGCCCCTTTTTCGCATCCTCGACTGTCTTCTTCTGCTGCGCCGGCGTGCGGAATCTGCACATCAGATCGATCCGCACCGGAAAGTCTTTCATACGCTGCACGAACGTCCGGTAATGCTGCTGTGCAAGGATTGTTGTCGGAACCAGATAGACCACCTGTTTACTCTCCTGTACTGCTTTGAATGCCGCACGGATCGCAACTTCTGTTTTTCCGAATCCGACATCGCCACAGACCAGACGGTCCATGATCTTGTGGCTTTCCATATCTTTTTTCACAGCCTCGATCGCCATCATCTGGTCTTCTGTCTCTTCAAACGGGAACATCTCTTCAAATTCCCGCTGCCAGACAGTATCTTCTCCATAGACATAACCATCCTGTTCCTGTCTCGCCGCATACAGCTTCACCAGATCCCTTGCAATCTCTTTTACCGCACCGCGCACCTTTGTTTTGGTCCGGTTCCATTCCTGCGTTCCCAACTTGTTCAGTTTCGGTTTCTTGGCATCGGCACTTGCATATTTCTGGATCAGATCCAGCTGCGTTGCCGGGATATAAAGATTTCCGCCCTGTGCATACGAAATCTTCATATAATCCTTCGAAATCTTGTCTACGACGATCTTCTCGATCCCCTGATAGACCCCGACACCATGATTCTCATGGACCACATAGTCTCCCGGTTTCAGTTCCGAAAAGCTCTGGATTTTACGGCCTTCATATGTCTTTCTCTTTTTCTTCTTTTTCCGTTTGCCGAAAATGTCCGACTCTGCGATCACAGTGAATTTGAGCATCGGATATTCATAACCTTCTGCGATATATCCGTATGCCGTCATGATCTCTCCCGGCTTCACTTCCCGGTCCAGATCTTCACTGTAATAACTGCTCAGATTATAATCTCTTAAATCTTCCGCCAGACGCTTCGCACGGGTCCTGGAACCTGACAACAGAATTACCCTGTATCCATTTCTTTTTAACCGTTTCAGATCCTGTGTCAGCATTTCAAAACTGTTATTATACGGATTCACACTTTTCGCCTGGATCTCATAAGACTCTCTCACTTCCAGTCCTTTGCATTTCATCCCCAGTGCATAGAATCCGATACTACTGTAACAATTGATCTTTTTCAGGATCTCAGTGACCGGAAAGATTTTTGCTTCTTCCTCTTCCAAATCATATCCGCTTTCCAGACGTTTCTTCTGTGCTTCCATGAATTCATCTTCAATATTCTGTCCACGCTCCACAAGACGTACCGGTTCATCCAGAAAAAGAATCGTATCCTCCGGTGGAAAATAATCCAGAAACGAGACACCCTTCTCACCATTCTGTGGGAATTCTACCGCCGGATAGATTACAATATCCATCAGATTTTCGATCGACCGCTGGCTCTCCACATCAAACGTACGGATGGAATCCACCTCATCTCCCCAGAGTTCGATACGCACCGGAAGTTCTTCCGTCAGCGGATAGATATCCAGGATTCCTCCACGTACCGCAAACTGTCCAGGTCCTTCCACCTGCACTTCCCGGTCATAACCTATAACCGAAAGCTTCTCTGCCATCTCATCCAATTTGAGAACGCTGTCATTTTGTATCTTAAGTACTTTTTCCGCAATACTTTCCTTCGGTGCCAGATGATCCATGAAGCCGTCCAGGCTTGTCACAACCGTTACCGGTTCACCCGAAAGCACTGCCTGGATTCCTTCCATTCTCTGCTTTACCAGTTCTTTACTTCGGATATCTGCCTGATAGAAGAGAAAATCTTTCGCCGGATACAGATACGTATTACTGTCCAGGAAACGGTATTCTTCATAGATTTGTTTTGCTTTTGTTTCACTGGAACAGGCGATGACTTTATATTTACAGCCATCGCCAAGTGCATACATCATATGAGATTTCTGGGAATTCACACATCCGCACACACGGATCATTCCCACATCTTTTTTCTTATTCTTGCAGAGTTCTTCAAACTCTGCCAGTTCTTTTAACGGCCCGATTAAGCCCTGCATCTTTTATGCCTCCTTAGGCTTTACTTTCCTGTTATACTGATTCATGGCAGCCTCGATCTCTCCATTTAAGATCATTCCTACCGCATGGTCTGCGCGGTCATAACCTTCTTCCATCAATTCACGGTCTTCTTTTGAAAAATGTCCCAGCACATAATCCGCCAGGTCATATTTCTTCGGCTTCTCACCTACCCCGATCTTGATTCTCGGAAATACATCCGTTCCCAAATTGGCAATGATATTCTTGATTCCGTTATGCCCTCCGGCACTTCCTTTTTTACGGATCCTTAGCTGTCCCACATCCAGACTGATATCATCATAGATCACCAGAAGTTCATGTTCTTCATCGATCTTATAATAATTGACCAGTTCTCTTAAGCTTTCCCCGCTGAGATTCATGTAAGTCTGCGGTTTTACCAGAAGCACTTTCTGACCCTCAATGATTCCCTTTCCGACCAGCGCTCTTCCTTTTCTTCCATCTACAGAAATATTATATCTGTCCGCCAGCATATCTATGACATCAAATCCTACATTGTGTCTGGTTCCTTCATACTGAAGTGTAGGATTCCCAAGTCCTGCAATAATAAACATAATTCTTCACCTTCCATTTCTTTTACCATTCTACAAGAACCTTTTCCATTTGTCACGGAAAAATTAAATGAATAATCCTTCCACTTTTTTCATACATTATAGAAAATAAAACAATCTTTGAAATAAAATACCAGGAGGTCTCGCTATGAGTTCCAAAACCAAAATTGTTGTACTTCACATGAAGGAAATCATCTATACCGTTATTTTTGCAGTATTAGCCATTGTTCTGATCCTGCTTTTGATATTCATGTTCCGTCCCGGACACCATTCCGGATCCAATGATAAGAAGATCTACACTCCCGGAATCTACACTTCCGATATTACGTTGAATAATACTGCTTTAGAAGTTGAGGTCACAGTGGATGAAACGCATATCAATTCAATCCGTTTTACGAATCTGAATGATTCCATCACAACCATGTACCCTTTTATCGAACCGGCGATTGAAGATATTGCCGAACAGGTCTATAAAAAACAGTCTCTTGAGAATATACAGTATTCTTCCGATACTCCTTATACTTCCCAGTTGATTGTTCAGGCCATTGAAAGCGCACTAAAAAAAGCCGAAACTACAAAGTAGTCGCGGCTTTTTCTTTTGCTCTCTTTTGTTCTTGTTCTGATCTTAACCCTCAACGATAAGATAACGTCCATCTGGAAGTGCAAATACTTCCGATGCCTCTTCGATCTCTTCATCAGACATTCCGCTGATATCCATTCCCTCCTGATCCAGGAATTCTTTAACTTCTTCAATGCTGTCTACGATAGAAGCCATACAATCCTCCAGAAAAGCCTCAGCCTCTTCTAAAGTCTCAGCAACTGGTTCGTCAAACAGCTGTCCCTGGTTCAGGATAAAGGTCTTCAGACATTCTTCATCATATTCGTACATACATCTCAACCTCCCTTATCGTAATATTACACAAACTGCAACAGTTCTTCCGGTCTTTCAATCAGATGATCTGCTCCCGCAGTTTCTAACGTTTTCCTGTCCCGGAATCCCCACAGCACACCTATTGTCTTAAGGCCTGCATTCTTTCCGGTTGCCGCATCGACTTCCGAATCTCCGATATACAGACATTCTTCTTTCGATACCTGCATCTGCTCCATCAGATACCAGACTCCGTCCGGTTCTGGTTTTCTGCGGATGCCGTCTTTTTGTCCCTGTGCATAGTCAAAAATGTTATCTCCAAAGATTTCTTTTACAACCTTTACCGTCTGACGGTCCGGCTTATTCGAAAGGACTGCCAGATGGATTCCTCTGTCTTTCAATGCTTTTAACATCTCTGGAATCCCCTCGTAAAGTGTTACATGATATGTACAATTCTGATCAAATATACGTCCGTAAATTTTCATTCCTTCTTCAATTCTTGAAGCCTTAGGATCCCCCGACACTTTCAGAGATTCTTCGATCAGAACTCTTGCTCCGTTTCCGACAAACATTCTGCACTGATCCTTTGTGATCTGGGAGAGCCCCATCTCCTTCAGTGTCAGATTCACAGAATATGTCATAGATTCCAATGTATTTGTTAATGTTCCATCCAGGTCAAATATACAAGCTTTCATTATACAAATCCCTCCTGCAAATATCATAGTATGAGACTGTCAAAAATGCAATACTAAAAAAATCTATCAGACTTTTTTGTCATATACATGACACACAAAGCGATACGCCAGCCCTTAGATAAGGTACTGGCGCATTGTTTTCAACGCATTCTTTTCAAGTCTGCTCACCTGAGCCTGTGATATCTGTATTTCATCTGCAACCTCCATCTGTGTTTTTCCCTGAAAAAACCGAAGCTTTATAATATACCGTTCCCTCTCTCCCAGATGTTTCATTGCTTCTTCCAATGATAAATCTTCTATCCACTTTTCTTCTTTATTCGTCTGATCACTTAACTGATCCATTACATAGAGTGCATCTCCTCCATCATTGTACACCGGTTCCTGAAGGCTCATAGGTACCTGGATTGCATCCAGTGCAAATACAATATCTTCTTTGGATATTCCGATCTCCTCAGCGATTTCCTGTACTGTAGGCTCTTTCTGATTCTTCTTCATATAGTTTTCCTTAGCATAAATTGCCTTGTATGCAGTGTCTCTGAGTGACCGGCTGACTCTTATGGAATTATTATCTCTCATGTACCTTCTGATTTCTCCGATAATCATAGGTACTGCATAAGTGGAAAATTTTACCTCTAATTCTGTATTAAAATTATTGATTGCTTTAATAAGGCCAATACAGCCAATCTGGAACAGATCATCCGGATTCTCTCCACTTGCACCGAACCTCCTTATTACACTTAAGACAAGTCTTAGATTACCTTTGATATATTCTTCTTTCGCTTCCTGATCTCCCGCTTTAATACGCACAAACAAAGCTTCCTTCTCCTTTTCATTCAGGATCGGAAGCTTTGCTGTATTCACACCACATATTTCTACTTTTCCCTGTGCCATTGCGAACCTCCTGTCAGAATCTTCTCTATCAGTTTCTAGTAAAATGATTCTCCATATCGCACAGGCTTATGCGGATTCTTATGAAATTAAAAAAACTTTTACTCCTTGACATCCGGTCTGACGTCGGTTATCTGTCCCATTTGTCTGCCAGATTTTGGATCTGTGTTTCAAATTTTGCCATATCTTTATTGGCAATTCCTTCGTTCTTATATACTACATTTAACAGACGTTTGGCTGCTGCCACCAGACGGTTAAATGCAGATGCACTTTTAATCTTATTCGGCTTTTCTTCTGCCTTCTTCGGAATCTTCTGACCAATGGTAATGATCTCATTTGTCGCAAGATCTACGGAACCTCCGGAATACGGTGCAAATGCCGGGCAGCCAAATTGCTCTTCTACAAGCGCAGCAAAATGATCCGTCACTGTATCCTCACCATGTACAACCATCACACGGTCCGGTACCTTTTCAAATCCTGCGAGCCAGTCTAACAGTCCATTCATATCTGCATGTCCGCTGATTCCCCTTAACACTTCTATCTTTGCGTTGACCGTGATGTTCTCACCAAATAATTTCACACTCTGTGCACCTTCGATCAGCTTTCTTCCAAGCGTTCCCACTGCCTGATATCCAACAAAACAGATGGTACATTCCGGCCGCCACAGATTATGTTTCAAGTGATGCCTGATACGTCCGGCCTCACACATACCGGATGCAGACAGGATTACTTTAGGTTTCGTATCAAAATTAATCTGTCTGGATTCATCACTGGTAATCGTTGTCTTGAGTCCCTGGAACAACAGTGGGTTAATTCCCTGATTGACAAGCGCCATTGCGTCTTCATCAAAGCATCCTTTGACATTTTTATTAAACACATTGGTCGCTTCAATTGCCAGCGGACTGTCTACATACACTTCAAATCCCGGGAATTCCGGAAGCAGATTCTTTTCTTTTATCTCTCTGATAAAATACAGGATTTCCTGCGTACGTCCTACCGCAAACGATGGGATTACTACATTGCCTCCTTTTTGGAATGTTTCCCGTAAAATTCTTGTAAATTCGCCGACATAATCCGGAATATCCTCTCCATGTGTCCGGTCTCCATATGTAGATTCAATCACTACATAATCTGCTTCTTTTACCAGCTGCGGATCTTTGATGATCGGTTGATTCTTGTTACCCACATCTCCGGAAAATACGATCTTTTTAGAAACTTCTCCTTCTGTTACCCACACTTCAATACTTGCGGATCCCAGAAGATGCCCTACATCATTAAATCTGACTTCTATTCCGTCACACAATGTAATCTTCTGACCGTAATCCACAGGTGCCAGAAGCTTGGTCGCCGCATCTGCATCTGCAACCGTATAAATCGGTTCGTATTCCGGTTCCCCACTTCGTCTTGCCTTCCGGTTTCTCCATTCCGCCTCAAATTCCTGAATATGGGCACTGTCACGCAACATGATATCGCACAAATCTGCCGTTGCAAATGTTGTAATGATCTCTCCGGAAAATCCCTTTTTAACCAATAACGGAATATTTCCCGAATGATCGATATGTGCATGTGTCAGAAGAATGTAATCTACCTCTCCCGGTGTAACAGGAAGTTCCTGATTCTCATAAAGATCCGGTCCTTGTTCCATTCCACAGTCAATCAGAATATTCTTTCCACACGCTTCAAGAAGATGGCAGCTTCCAGTCACTTCATGGGCTGCTCCAAAAAAGCTAAGTCTCATATGACCAACCCCTTTTTTCTTTTTATTGTATCATATTTTCATGAATACTTCACCATCTCCCGACGCAATCTTTGCATAATCTTTTTCTCCAGTCTGGATATATAGGACTGGGAAATCCCCAGCATATCCGCTACTTCTTTCTGAGTCTTTTCTTCTCCATCCTCCGTTCCAAGTCCAAATCTCATTCTTATGATCATCTGCTCTCTTCCAGACAGACGTCCAATAGCTCTGATGAGCACCTTCTTTTCTGCTTCATTCTCTAAATCCTTATAAATCGCATCTTCTTCCGTCCCCAGGATATCTGATAACAACAGCTCATTACCATCCCAGTCTACATTCAGCGGTTCATCTATCGATACTTCCATTCTCGTTTTATTATTTCTCCGCAAATACATTAATATCTCATTTTCAATACATCTGGATGCATAGGTTGCAAGTTTGATATTTTTATCAGGATTAAATGTATTAATTGCTTTTATAAGACCAATCGTTCCTATGGATATCAGATCCTCTACCCCCACTCCTGTATTGTCAAATTTCTTTGCTATATATACCACCAGGCGCAAATTATGTTCAATCAGTATTTTCCTTGCATTTTCATCTTTTTCTGTCCCAAGGTCTTTGATTGCTTTCTTTTCTGCCGCCGCCTCTAAAGGTGCAGGCAGAATATCCGATCCGCCTATGTAATGAATGTCTTTTCTGTCCACAAAAAAGAGTGTCTTCAAATCCGGAATTACTTTCAATTTAAACTGATGTGGAACTGCTACTTTTATCACCATTTTTCTTTCCTCCTGCCAATATATCTGGATTTATGATCATCTGATAATTTTCTGACCCTAATTCTTCTTCACATACCGCCACTAATGGATGTTCTACATTTATCCTGTATCCATTCCGTATGATCTGTATCTTATCCATGCGAAATGCAGGCATAACTCCCTCTTTTTTCCCGATGGAATGATATGGAATATATCTGAATCGTTCCGGTTGCTTTCCTTCTGTCAATCTCTTTACAGATGCCTGATCCATAACACTGACCGGATCTTTACTCACTGTATCCTTCAATGTATTTCCTGTATCTATAAGGGCTCTCAGTCTGCAATTTCGTTCTCCGAAAAACACCACCACTTCACAGTAACGATTTCCTTTCTCCGAAAACAATAAAATGATCTTCCAGATTCCCAACACCACATAATAACTGATGACTGCCAATGCAAAGAATACACTTCCCTGCCGCAGATACTGTCCCGCAAACTGTAATACTCCCCCTAAAAGAAAAGACTCTATATATAAAATTACCCATCCTCTGAACAATTCCCGGCCCCATTTTAATCCCAGACCGGTTCTTAGCATCAATACATTAATGACGCCATGAAATACTATAAATTTCGCCCAAGTTGTCTTACACGGCCATATCACAACAACACAGGTCAATACTGCTCCCAGTACGCCTCCCGCTATTATGCGGCCATATCTCACCGGACATGCCAATGCCTTCTTTAGTAAAGCCAAAAGAATTGTATCCATCGTAAAGTTCATCAAAAAGAACACATCTACATATAATTCATAGTACACATCAGGCCTTCTTTCTCTTTCCGTGCACAGAAATAGATTTGTTGTTTCAAACAAGTATCATTATATAGATTTTATAGAAAGGATTTTGTCATATGATGTATGATATGCCGGTTTTCGTTCGACTGCTTTCGTAAACAAAAGAGCATTTAAGAAAGAAAAGAAGAAAAAAAGAAAGAACTGTGCACACTTCAAATTCATGTGCATCAGTTCTTCTGTCTTTTTTAAGTAATATAACTCTTTATGTGATTGTTATTTTTTAAAGAAATCCGGAATTTTGATTGACTGCTCTTTCACTTTACTTGTCGGTGTTCTTGGTGTATCCAATGTAGGAGTTGTTCCACCAATCGGTCTTCTTGCAGTTGTTCCACCGTTTTCTCTCTGTGTTGTTGTTCCAAAATCAAGTCTTGGTGAAACCGGACGTTCAGCCTGCTGTGTACGTACAGTCTGCTGCTGCGTATACATCGTATTATTCTGACGTGTCGGTCTTTCATATGCGGATGCATGTCCCTGCTGACCATGTGGCATAGCCGAAGATCTGCCCTGATTCTCCAGTCTTGATTTTAACTTTGAAGCACTTCCTCCAACATTGTGAAGTCCTGTAGCAATTACAGTGATTGTTGCTTCATCTGCTCTGGAATCATCGTACATAGCACCAAAGATGATATTTGCATCTTCTCCTGCAAGTTCCTGTACATATTCTGCCGCATCAGCTGCATCCATAAGTGTGATATCTCCGGATACATTGATGATAACATGTGATGCTCCTGCAATCGTTGTCTCCAGAAGAGGACTGGCAACCGCCTGTTTCACAGCCTCCAGAGCCTTATCATCACCGCGTCCCTGACCGATACCGATATGGGCAATACCTTTATCTGTCATAACAGTCTGTACATCTGCGAAGTCAAGGTTGATCAGTGAAGGTACATTGATCAGGTCTGTGATTCCCTGAATACCCTGCTGTAATACTTCGTCAGCTTTCTTTAAAGCTTCCGGCATTGTTGTGCGTCTGTCAACAATCTCCAGCAGTTTATCATTTGGAATTACGATCAGCGTATCCACGCTTTCTTTTAATTTTTCAATTCCCGCAAGGGCATTGTTCATACGTGTCTTAGACTCAAAACGGAACGGTTTTGTTACAACACCGACGGTTAATGCTCCCTGTTCTTTTGCAATACGTGCAATCACTGGTGTAGCACCTGTTCCGGTACCACCGCCCATACCGCATGTTACGAATACCATGTCGGCACCTTTCAGTGCTGCTGATATTTCTTCTGCACTTTCTTCTGCTGCTTTCTCACCGATCTCCGGTCTTGCACCGGCTCCCAGACCTTTGGTAATCTTATCACCGATCTGCATCA
This sequence comes from Dorea sp. MB18-49, assembly GCF_023669465.1. Classification (NCBI taxonomy): domain Bacteria; kingdom Bacillati; phylum Bacillota; class Clostridia; order Lachnospirales; family Lachnospiraceae; genus Dorea; species Dorea sp. MB18-49. The sequence continues at coordinate 37,251 of NZ_JAMOYX010000006.1, read as the reverse complement.
GTGTCGGAGCTTTACACAGCTGAAGTGCCTGTTTATCTGTATTGACCGCTATAAATTCAACACCGGCAATCTGCTCATCAATCATTCGGTTTACCGCGTTATTACCGCCTCCACCTACTCCAACAACAATAATCTTTGCCGCTGCTTCTGATTCGTTTGTTTTAATTTCTAGCAAGGGTTTCTCCTCCTTTGTTATCCTTATTATATATTATACATCCCATTGATAGAGCAAGTGAGATGAACTCAGTTTGCTATATATAGTATATAATATAGACTTTCGTATAAAATATCAATAGAATTTCTCTAATTTTCTTAATTTTCTTGTGAAATATCTTCCATTTCAAATGTAATCGTAGTGTTATTCTCAGAATACGACTCCAAATGCAAAATTCCCGTTTTATCTCCCAGCTTTTTTAAGATTGGTCTGATCTGAGCGATCTGTTCTGCGGATACTTGATTTCCAAGGCATGCTCTTACGTTTCCAAAATCCATATAGATCTGCTGATCCTTTACATATATCTTTTCCGGGTATATTCCATACCTCTGGCTTTCCCCACATGCTTCTACTATTTCGGAAAATTTCGTCTGATTTGTCGTTTTAATCTGGCTGTACAGTTTATTTTTCTTTATTTTTAATCCACTGACAACCGGTATCTTGCTGTCTTTCACTTCAGTTTCATTTACTACAAGCTCAGTTTGATCAAAATAACTGTATTTTTTTCCCGATTTCACACAGCCTACCCTTGTCTTTTCTTTTACGGTAATTTTTAGTGTCCATGGATTTTTCATACTGACTTTCAATGTATCCAGGCACTCCGGCTTCTTTCCTTGGCCCAACGAATACTTTGCCAGTACATACAGGGAATTCTTCGACAGTTTATCATTCTGTACACATTCAACTATTTCCTGACTGTCACAGTATTCATTACCGCTTACTTCCACTTCCTGAATATAGAATAGCAAAACAGTTCCAAGGATTATAATGGCAGCCGCCAATATCAAAACAATCAAGGCATATGCATGATGTTTTTTCTTTTTATCTTTTCTTTTCTTTTTTGTACCTTCTCTTTTCTGATTCTGGTTTCCCATATATCATTCATACTTCCTTTCATTCTTGTGTCTCATCCACATGTATATTATTTTACCAAAGATGACACATTCAGCACAAGCCCCATTTCAAAAAGCAGGAACATAACCGAAGTTCCTCCATAACTGATAAACGGAAGTGTTATTCCTGTATTCGGGATCGTATTCGTCACCACCGCAATGTTCAGGATTACCTGTATCATCATATGTGCCATTGCCCCGGATGCAATCAATGCACCCTCCAGATCCGGTGCATGTGAAGCTATCACAAAAAAACGCCAGATTAAGATTAAAAATAATAATAATACAAAAGATGCGCCTACCAGACCTAATTCCTCACATATGATAGAAAAAATCATATCATTCTGGGCTTCCGGCACAAATCCCAATTTCTGAATACTGCTTCCAAATCCTTTTCCAAACAATCCTCCCGAACCAATTGCATACAGACCTTGCAATGTCTGATAACCCTTTTCATAATTTTCCGGATGCCGCCATATCTGCAGACGTTCCAGACGATAACTTTCCATTGCAAGAAATATTCCCATAAATGCACAGCCAAGAAATATCATCCATGCAAACTGACCATATTTTGGGCTTGCAACAAATACCAATACTACGGCTATTCCAAGAATAATGATTGCTGTACTTAGATTACTTGCCCCTACCAGTCCTACAACCGGCAGAACACTTACAACTATTTTACAGACCGTTGTAAATTTCCCCATGCTTTTTACATTTCGCATAATCACGTACGTCAAAAACAATATAACCGCAACTTTTGCAAATTCCGACGGTTGAAAAGAAAACGGACCCAAAGATAACCATCTTTTGGATCCGTTATATTCATCACCAATCAGAAGAACCGCAATACCCAGCAGAACAGATACCAGATACCCCGGTACTGACCATTTTTTCCAGACATGATAATCCACTCTGGCGATGATCCACATACCTGCTATTCCAAGAAGCGTTGCAAATATCTGTTTTTTCAGATAGTAAAACGAATCCTGAAATTTGAGTTTCCCATTATATGCACTTGTGCTGTAAAGAATCACAAGCCCTGTTACAATAATAATCCCCAGTACGATGACCAGAGCATAATCATACGCTCTTTGTTTCGATCGTTCCAAGCCATCCTCTCCTTATAAGGAATTTACAATTTCTTTGAACTTCTCTCCACGTACTTCATAACTCGGGAACATATCCCAGCTTGCACATGCAGGTGAAAGCAGAACTGCCTCTCCTGACTCTGCAATTTTTGCTGCAGTAAGAACTGCTTCCTCAAATGAATCTACAAACATATAGTCTTTAAATCCACATTTTTCTGCATCTGCTGCTATCTTCTCTTTTGTATCCCCAAGAAGGATCAGTTTTTTTACTTTACCGTCAAAACTGTTAATCCATTCTGTATACTCAGATCCTTTATCATATCCTCCACCGATCAATACTGTCGGGCGCTTCATTGCCTGAATTGCCTTGATCGCCGCATCCGGATTTGTTCCCTTTGAATCATTGTAATATGTAACACCTTTTTTCTCTGTTACATATTCAATACGATGCTCTACTCCTTTAAATGCCTTGACGCTTTCACGTATCACATCTACCGGCACTCCATAAACTGCTGCCATTGCACATGCTGCCATAACATTCTCATGATTATGCGTTCCCAGGATCTGCAATTCATCCACATGACAGATTGTTTCTTTTACTCTGCCATAATTGTAAATAATATTGCCTTCCTCGAGATAGATTCCCTCTTCTAGTTTACGCTGACTGCTGAAATATAGAACATTTGCTTTGATTTCTTCTCCAAATTCTCTTGTAAGCCTGTCCTCATAATTTAAAATGCAATAATCATCTTCTGTCTGATTCTTTGCAATATTTTTCTTTGCATTGACATATGCTTCCATCGTATGATGGCGATTCAGATGATCCGGTGTGAAATTCAGGATTGCACTTACTCTCGGTCTGAAATCCACAATGCTCTCCAGCTGGAAACTGCTCATCTCGGCAACTGTGATTGTATTGTCTGTCATCTTCTCAACTGCTGTTGTATATGGTGTTCCAATATTTCCCACAACGAAGACATCTTCCTGATAGTTCTTCATAATCTCTCCCAGAAGTGTCGTTGTGGTTGTTTTACCATTTGTACCGGTAATTGCAAGGACATCACCTTTACCGAACTGATATGCAAGCTCGACTTCTCCAATTACCGTAATTCCCTGCTCACGCATTTTTTCAATCACAGGAAGATCCGTCGGCACACCCGGACTTAATACTGTCATATCAAGCTTTTCCAGAACTTCTTCCGGAAAATCTCCGATCACGATCTTGGCACTGCTGTCTTCTCCAAGTTGTTTTTTTATCTTTTCCTCTGTCAGTTTCTGGTTTCCATCGTACATTATTACTTCTGCACCATGTCTTTCAAGAATCTGTCCTGCTCCGATTCCACTGATTCCAAGACCAAACACAAGTACTTTCTTACCTTTTACTTCCATGATATCCTCCTACATAGCCATCAGAGCGATCAGACATAAGATTGCTGTAATAATAGAAAATACTGCAACAACTCTCGTCTCTGACCATCCGCACAGCTCAAAATGATGATGTATCGGCGCCATTTTGAATATTCTCTTACCGCCGGTCTTTTTAAAATATGTTACCTGGATCATAACCGATAATACTTCTATCAGATAGATAAATCCAACAATAATAATAAAGATTGGCATCTGAAGCATGTATGCCGCTGAAGCAACAAATCCTCCAAGTGCCAGCGAACCTGTATCTCCCATAAATACACTGGCTGGATATACATTAAACAGCAGGAACCCAAGAAGTGCTCCTACAACCGCACAGGTAATTGGCTCAATTCCACTTTTGGTACCGATCGCAACCACCGTGAAAAATGTTGCTACAAGTACGGTAACACTTGATGCCAGACCATCCAGACCATCTGTAAAGTTTACACCGTTAACAGTTCCAATTACAACAAAGAACATCAATGGAATCGCAACCCATCCGATATCCAGATATTTTCCACCTGTAAATGGAATCAGCATCGTAAGCGAAACTCCTGCAAATTTAACCATATAAAATGCAAAGATCGCAGTCACTACGATTTGAAGAGCCATCTTCTGCTTTGGATATAAGCCGTCAGAACGTTTCATCACAACTTTCAGATAATCATCCAGGAATCCGATCAGTCCAAAACCAAGTGTCAGAAACAGAATCGGAATAATCTTTGGATAACGACCAATATAAATAACTGAAGTAATCACAACAGCCAGCAGGATCATTACTCCTCCCATTGTCGGAGTTCCCGTCTTCTTAAGATGAGACTGTACACCGTCCTCTCTCTCCGTCTGGTCCATCTTCAGTCTTCTAAGTACTGGTATTACAAGAGGACCAAGAATCACACTTAATACAAATGAAATCAATACTGGAATAAACACTTTATAATCCATAATCCACCTCTTTAATTCTTTTGTTATTCAGTTAATCTCTAACTTTACCTAGTATACTGCATTTCCTACTGTTTTTCAATGCCAAGATACGGCAATATATTTTCAAAAATTTTTCCGATCACCGGTGCCGCAATGGTTCCTCCGTAATAGACTCCCTGTGGATTATATATTACACACATTCCAAGGATCTGCGGATCATCTGCCGGTGCAAATCCTACAAAAGATGATATATATTTGTTGGCACTTCTTGGAAGTGTCTGGGAAGTTGCCGTCTTTCCCCCGATCCTGTATCCTTCTACATATGCATTCTTTCCGGACCCTTCTGCCACTACACTCTCCAGAAGTTCCCGCATTGTCTGTGATGTTTTTTCAGACACAATATGCTTTTTTGCATTATATCGAAATGTTTTCACTTTTTTTCCTTCCGCACTCAATACTTCCATTCCAAAATGCGGAGTCACCCTTCTTCCTCCATTAACCAGTGCACTCACCGTCGTTGCAAGCTGGATCGGTGTAATCTGAAATGACTGTCCGAAACTGATCGTCGCAAGTTCAACCTGCCCTACATTTTCTTTTTTATGCATAATCGTTCCTGCTTCTCCCGGTATATCTACCCCGGTCAGGTCCATCAGCCCAAACTGTCTGAAATAATCAAAAAAACGATCCACTCCTATCCTTAATCCTACTTCAATAAATACCGGATTACATGAATTTTGTATCCCCTGTACAAAATTTTCCGCCCCATGTCCCCCAACTTTATGGCAGCGGATCCGCCTGTCTTCCACAACTTTATACCCCGGACAGCTAAACTGATCTGTAAGATGCACTGCTCCTTCTTCCAGTCCTGCCGATGCCGTAATAATTTTAAATGTACTTCCCGGTTCATAGGTATCATTAATACAGCCATTTCTCCACATCTGATTTAATGCATCCTGTCTCTGTTCATCCGTCAGGTTTTCACCTGTCTCTTCATTATTCAGCATAAACGGCTGATTCAGATCAAATTCCGGAACGTTCACCATTGCATAGATTTCTCCGTTCTGTGGATTCATAAGTATAATTCCCACTTTGTCAGCCTGCTTCTCCGTTCTCACTTTTTCAGCCATCTGTAGTGCATACTTCTGCATCGTATAATCCAGGCTGATCCTCAACGTATTTCCTGCTTCCGGTTCCAGTCTGTCCTCTGCCACACCATCCAGTTCAATCCCCCTGGCATCCGTTGTTGTCAGAATCTTTCCGTTTATCCCCTTCAGGTACTTTTCATATTTTACTTCCAGTCCTACAATTCCCTGATTATCCCCTCCTGTAAATCCCAGCACCTTAGATGCCAGCTCATTATACGGATAATAACGTTTAAAGTCCTCATCTACCTTCACACCGGCCAGGCCAAGATTTCTGATTTTGTCTCCTGTTCTTTTATCTACATTGGACCGGATCCTTTCTATCGATGAAATCTTTTCTACTTTTTTTCTAACCTGGTCTGCATCCATTTCCAGAAACTCTGACAATTTTTCGATTACTTTTTCAGGATTTTCAATCTGGCTGTGGATCACAGAAATCGTACATACCGTCCGATTGGTTGCAAGTACGGTTCCATTTCTGTCAATGATCTCACCTCTTGCTGCCTTAATATCCCGTTCCCTTTCATGCAGATCTTCTGCTTTCTGCTGATAGTACTCTGCATCAAATACCATCAGATATACCAGTCTTCCGATCAGATACAGAATCAGGATAAACGCCGCCAGAAAAACAACCAGAATTTTCTTTTTATGAAACGTTTTATTTTTCATAACAAAAATCCCCATAAAAATTTTCATAATAATATATGAAAACTTTTATGGGGTTATGAACATATAACTTACTGTTGTGCTGTCTGAGTCGTCTGTGTATCTGTATTGGAAGCACTATCCGTTTTCTTCTCTATACCAAGATACGGGAAAATATCAGTCATGATCTGTGACGCAAGCTGTGTTGCATACCCACTGTTAGCCTGAACAGCCGAATTCGGCTCGTCAATAACTACATACACCATAACCTGCGGATTCTCCTGTGGTGCATATCCGATAAATGAAACCAGGTATTTTCCATTACCACGAGGAAGTTTTTCGGCCGTACCGGTCTTACCGCCAACTGCATATCCTTCTACTGCGGCACTTGCTCCGGTTCCTTCTTCTACTACACCCAGCATATAATCTTTGATAATATCACTTGTTTCTTTTGAAATCGTCTTCTTTACCAGTACTGGATCCTTATTTTCTGTAACGTTTCCATTATCATCCTGAATCTGTTTTACTACATGTGGTTCATAATAGTTACCACCATTGATCAGAGAAGAGAATGACGCCGCCATCTGAGTCATCGTGACATTAAAGTTCTGACCAAATGCGTTCGTCGCAAGACTGGCCGGATCCATCGTCGCCGGTGTATATAACAGCCCGCTGGTTTCTCCTTCTCCTGGCAGATCGATTCCTGTATATTCGCCAAATCCGAACAGCCTCTGATATCTGCAGAATTCCTCGGTTCCTATACTTGCACCAATCTGCATTAACGCCACATTACATGAATTTTCCAGAGCCTGCTTCAAAGTCTCCGGTCCATGTCCGGAACGGTTGCTGCAATGAATATCATGATCTCCGACGTGCATGACACCGTCACAGACATAATTTTCATTTCCTGTAAGAACCCCCGTCTCAAGTCCCGCGGAAATTGTAAATGGTTTGAATGTCGAACCCGGCTCATACGTATTGCTGACACAATAGTTATTCCAGAGATCATTCAGTGTATCCAGTTTTTCCTGATCCGTCATTTTCTTCAGCTGTTCTTCTGTATAATATTTTGTCAGATCTCTCGGATTGTTCAGATCGTAATTCGGATATGATGCTTCCGCCAGTATCTCACCATTCTGGGGATTCATAACGATCACACCGGTATTCTTACTTCCTTCACCCTGTGTTGCTTCATTTTTATGCTCTTCATTAAATTCAAGTATATGTTGTTCTACAATACTCTGAAGCTGAAGGTCGATCGTTGAGACAACCGTACTTCCATTATCTGGTTCTTTTACCGTTCTTTCATATCCCGAATCTTCATCCAGATATCCATACTCTCTTCCATCCGTACCATTTAAAATCGAATTATAAGAAGCCTCTATTCCGTTGCTTCCTACATTTCCATTTGTTGTAAATCCGATCACGTCACTTGCCAGTGTCTTATATGGATATTTTCTCGTATAATCTTCTTCCATCCAGACTCCCTGTACGTTAGGATTTTTATCAGTGTCAGATGTAATCTTCTCAAACTTCTGATATGCTTCGTAATTTACTCCCTTTTTCAGTACAAGATATCTGCTGTTCGGATTCTTTTTGATCTGCTTTCTTACATCTTTTTTCTTTAAATCAAAACATTTTGATAAGGCTTTTATCGTCGGATTGATATACTTTTTATTACTGGTAATTGTCTTGGCATCTACTACTACATTATATACTCTTTCGCTCGTTGCAAGTTTTGTGCCATTTCTGTCTACGATATCTCCACGCTTAAATGGAATCGTACGATTATTATACTGCTGCTGATCTAATACAACCTTCGTATATTTTTCGCCCTTCGAAGCATTAATATACGTAATCCACCCTATCAAGAAAACAAAAGCTAGTATAATCGCTCCAAAGAGCATTACTAGCTTTTTCTGCATAAGGCCTGAAATTTTTTTCTTAAAGAAATTTGTCTTCTTTCTTGCCATAATCCCACCTATTTCTTATTCTTGTCTGACTGAGCAAGCACACCATTTTCCGGGATATTCTCATACTGTTTCACATAATCAGACGCCGGATTATCATATTCCACGATCTGATCTGGTGTGGCATATGTCATTCCCAACTGATTAATTGCTTTTTCTCGGATCTCATCCAGATTTACGGAATCTACGACCGCATTATACTTTGTCGTATTCTCCTCTTTCAGATCTGCAAGCTCTTCCTGCAATGCAGTTACATTCTTTGAATGCTTTGTTAATTCAGACTGTAATCGTACATAATTAACGCACAATAGCAACACAATTGTTGCTGCAATTGTAAGGAACACTACGTACGCTGCATTCATATGAAGTGCACGATTTCTATTTTTCTGTACCTGTCTGCTTACTTTTTTTCTTCTTTTTACGGATGATCGGTTCTTTTTTGGTTCATATTCCGGTTTTGCAACTACATTGCCATACATATAAGCCTGTCCCGCTTTCGAACGCGCAGAACTATATCCGCCGGACTGGCGTCTATCGCTTGCATAACTTTCTCTTGCTGCCATTTACGCCACTCCTTTCTAATTGTTCATATATCCTGTCCTATCTCTAACGGCGCTCAAATATTCTGAGCTTTGCACTTTTAGAACGGCTGTTATATTCTAATTCTTCCTCACTTGGAAGAATCGGCTTTCTGGTAACAACACACCCTTTGGAAACTTTTCCACATACGCACACAGGAAAATCCGGAGGGCACGTACATGGATTTTCATTTTTCTTAAATGCACTCTTTACAATCCGGTCTTCCAGCGAATGGAATGTGATAATACACAACCTTCCACCAGGGTTCAATATTTCAATCATGTCATCCAGAGAATTTTTTAATACGTCCAATTCCCTGTTTAATTCAATTCGAATAGCCTGGAACGTCCTTTTTGCAGGATGCCCAGACTTTTTCTGATATTTCATTGGTATCGAGGCTCTGATAATCTCTGTCAACTGCCCCGTAGTCTCGATAGGATTTGTACCACGTGCTGCTACGATATGTTTGGCAATGTTCTTTGCAAACTTATCCTCCCCGTAGTCCCTGATCACACGGTATAAATCCATCTCAGAGTAGTCATTGACGATGTCTCTGGCTGTCATCTTCTGACGTCTGTCCATTCTCATATCCAGAGGTGCATCTTCACGATAAGAAAATCCTCGTTCTGCCGTATCTAACTGATAAGATGATACGCCCAGATCAAGAACAATTCCATCGACCTTGTCAATTCCCAGTTCATGAAGCTTTGACTTCATATCACAATAATTGCTTCGGATTATTGTGACTTTCTCCCCGAAGTCTTTTAATCGGACACTGGCAGCTTCTATTGCCGCCTCATCCTGGTCTATTCCTATAATACTCCCTTTTTCACCAAGGCGTCTGCATACTTCATATGCATGTCCGCCTCCACCAAGCGTTCCATCTACATAGATGCCGTCCGGCTTGATGTTTAATCCTTCAATTGTCTCATTCAGTAATACTGATTTGTGTTCGAATCCCATATCTTCTCCCTCTAGATACTGAATCCGCTTTCTTCCATATCAGATGCAATATCTTCAATGTTAAGTTCCACTTCAGCATTCTTTTCATCCCATCTTGCCTTATCCCAGATCTCAGCACGCTTCCCCATGCCTATGAATACAACTTCCTTATCCAGATGTGCAAATGTACGAAGTACAGAAGGGATTAGAGTTCTGCCTTGCTTATCAAGGTCACCGTCCGCTGCGCTTCCCTGAAAGAAATACGCAAACGCACGTGCTTTTTTATCAGTGGTGGTTGGTAATGCGTTAAGTTTTTCTTCAAAAGCGGTCCATTCTGCTTCCGGGTATACATACAGACAATTCTCCATTCCCTTCGTAATGACGAAATGCTCCCCTAAATCGTCACGAAACTTAGCCGGAATGATCAGACGCCCTTTGGCATCAATATTATGACTGTACTCTCCTTTCAACATAGGACTCTCCTTTTTCCAATGGTATAACACCGGACTTTGCTTTCAGAGCTACGTTTTTAGCTTTCATCCTGCATCATCCACTTTTCTACCACTTTGTTCCACTTTTCACCACTTTCTACCACTTGAACCCATTGTAAACTACTTTTTTGCTGTTTTCAACCCTTTTTAAGAAATTAAGATAATTTTAAGGCAAAAAAATAGTGAACAGAAAATGCTTCTGTTCACTTATTCTTTCTAGATTTATTTTATACTATTCAGCTGTTGTGTCACTATTTCCAGCTAATGACTGGCTCAAAGTTGTCATTGCCGAATAATCAACCGTTACCTTTTCCGTCGGCTTTTTCGACTCATATATATTATGTACAGAATAGCCTGCACATCCGATCAAAGCAACTGCTATTACACATACTGCACATCTTCTGATAATGTTCTGAACCTTTTCTTTCTTCATGTTCTTTTTACGGTTTTTCTTTTCATCTTTATATCTGTCTACTTTAGCCTGGCTCATAGTTTTTTGCTCCTTTTCCAATCAATGTATTCATTCTATCATATCTGATAAAATTATACAACTACAATCACTCCGCCATCAGCCGCATACATACTACTGATTCCTGCCGTATCCAGAATAATAACATCTTTAAACGATGCACGTTCAAGAAGCATATCTCTTACAGCCTTTGCTCTTTCCTCACAATTGCAATGTGAAATCGCTAAAATCTTTTCCTGTGTATTCTTCATATTGGCTGCTACTTCATCCACCATCTTAGCCAGTCCCTTTTTTATTCCTCTTGCCTGCGAAAGCTGCTGTATACTGCCTTCCGGAGTTGAACCCATAACCGGTTTAATATTAAGTGCCGTTGCGACAACAGCCTTTAGTCCTTTCAATCTTCCATTTTTCTTAAGCGTATCAAGTGTTTCCAGTACAAAATACGTGTGTTGCTCTTCAATATAAGATTCAACTGTTTCGATCACTTCCTGAAAACTCATGCCCTTTTCTTCACATTCTGCTATCTTCAGACCGATCAATGTCTCACCTACGGATGCCGATCTTGAATTAAACACGTAAATGTCTTTCTCTCCATACTCTTCTTCATACAGATTCTTTCCTAAAACAGCACTATTATATGATCCACTAAGTTCTGCCGACAATGTCACTGCATATACATGTTCCGCATCGCAATGATATTCTTCCATATATCTTTCCGGCGACGGACATGATGATTTCGGACATTCACCCGATACTTTTACTCTTCTTAAAAAGTCCGCCTGGTCAAAACTCTCATCATCAACAATATGATGTCCATCTACATCGATCTGCAGAGACGCCGTCTCAAAATGGCCCGACTTCTTCATTTCTTCTGTTAATTCTCCACAACTATCTATGATAACTTTGTAACTCATGTTCTTCCTCCTAATGTGACCTTACATGAGTGTTTTATATAATTGATACAAAAACTCTTTTTCGGTCGCTTATTTCTATTAGAAGTAGTTTTAAATACTACATTATTCATCATAGCATATTTACACAAGAAATGAAAGTCTTTTATTCCGCAATTTTTATCCTTGCTGAAACCCCCAGTGCCAGTCCCATCTCAGCCATCAAAAACAACACCGAAGTTCCTCCGTAACTGATAAACGGAAGTGTAATTCCCGTTGTCGGGATACAGTTAATTACTACCATTACATTTAATATTACCTGCAATGCAATATGTGCAAATATTCCGGTTACGATCAATGATCCGTAAAGATCCGGCGCATTCTGTGCAATAAACAAAAGTCTGTACAATAACATACCGAACAATATCAGAACCATAATTGCACCAAACACTCCCAGTTCCTCACATATAATAGAAAGGATCATATCATTCTGTACTTCCGGAATGATCATTTTCTGTGCACTGTTTCCTAGACCTTTACCAAAAAAGCCACCAGATCCTATCGCATACAATGCCTGCATGATCTGATATCCACCTTCCGACGCATATTTTTCCGGATTCAGCCATACAAGAATACGGCGCAGACGGAAGCTTCCGCTCGTTTCCATCATTGTTCCCAGAATTCTTGCACCGGCAATCGCAAGAACAATTCCCACACCTGCTATGCCGACAAATATCTTCGTCTTCGGATGTACTACAAATATCGTGATACAGGTTATTCCCATCACGATAATCGCTGTACTCAAATTGTCTGTGATCAGATAAACAACTGCCGCCGAAAATCCTCCCCATGCCAGTACTCTTATTACTCCCTTCCAGGGCTTAATCTCCTTACCCATCGTACAGATCAGTGCCGGAATAAATAATATAACAGCAATTTTGGCTATTTCTGCAGGTTGAAGCTGCTGTTCAAACGGAAGTTTGATCCACCTTTTTGCGCCATTTACTTCCTTTCCCAGTGGTGTCTTTACTAAAAACATCATAAAAATAGAAAAGAAATAAAATAACTTCGATTTATTTATGTACCAATGGTAGTCAATCTTACTTACCAGCCACATTCCTATAAAACCAACAATGCAAAATAATAATTGTCTTTTAAAATAAAACAGACTGTCCCCATTCTGTTTCATCATCGCGCTATAAGAACTTGTACTATATAGCATAACCAATCCAAAACATACAAGACAAATCAGTATTGCCAGCAGACTATAATCAAAGTAAGCAATTCCACTCCTTTTCTTTTTCCTTGTCATTTCCACATTTTTGTGCTCTTTATTAACTTCTTTTACCATATTTCTACTCTCCAATCGTATCTATTATACTCAGATACGTTCTTAAAAACAACTGTCTGATTCACAACTTTCATTAATTTTCATACAATATTATTGCATAACATTAACGAAAGGAGTATTTTAAATGCCAAATTATCGTTATAATACACCTGATTATATGCGCCAGAACAATTCTAACGGATGTCATGTAGGCGGGAGCCGAACAATGCCGGCTTCTGTATCGCCATCCACTCCTTCCAGATCGTGCTGCAATATTCATGAACACGACAAATTAAGCGGGCTCCCAATTGCTATGGCCTATGTTCCGTGGCAGGAATGGCGTTCTCTTTATGAAGTCGAAAAAGGATTCCGATGTGGAACTATTTTTGCGGAATTAAATCTCCCATTCTGTTGGAAAGGTGGTGCGGCCAGATGAACGAAAACCGACCTTGTAAAAAAGAGCTCCTGGAATGGATAAATATTGTCAGTTTTGCTGTAGACGATGTAAAATTATTTCTCGACACTCACCCAAATTGCACCGAAGCACTGGAATTTTTTGATGAATTTAAAAAGCAACGCGTGCAGGCCTTAAAAGAATATGCCAAATATTACGGTCCTCTCACGCTTGATACGGCAACTACACAGATGGATTATTGGAAATGGATTAATGATCCGTGGCCATGGCAGGAAGGGGGATGCTAATTTATGTGGAATTATGAGAAACGATTACAATATCCTGTTAAGATTACTCAGACTAACCCGAAAATTGCCCAGATTATCCTTACTCAATTCGGTGGACCGGATGGAGAACTCGCTGCATCTATGAGATATCTGGCCCAGAGATATACTATGCCTTATAAGGAAGTTACCGGAATTCTTACGGATATAGGCACCGAAGAACTGGCTCACCTTGAAATCATCTGTGCCATTGTGCATCAGCTTACCCGTAATCTTACACCAGAACAAATTGAAAAATCCGGCTTCGACAAATATTATGTAGACCACACACTCGCACTCTGGCCTCAGGCTGCCAGCGGAACTCCTTGGAGTGCTACAACATTCCAGTCCAAAGGTGATCCGATTACAGATCTGCATGAAGATATGGCTGCAGAGGGTGCGATTGTATAAAGACAACATTGAGGTTTTAAAAGAAAGTTCCCGATAATCTGGCATACTAGCTGCCAGATATGAGAACCCTAGAAATTCCAATGTATTTCAATAGGTACTTCCTTAGTTACAGGGTCTTTTTTGCCAACCAATACATAATCAATCAGCTTTTCAACCGTTTCCCTGTCTAAGTGTTCAAGATTTGTATATTGCTCGATTAACTGTCGTCTGTTGTCGCCAATCAGCATTTTTCTTTCAATAACATCAAGCTGTTTCTGCGTATCAATCACCAGTTTTTCGAGCCTTTCTTTTTGTGTTGAGAAGTCTTTGGATAAATCCAAGTAATCAAGTTCGGAAAGAATACCCTTTACCTTATCTAAATATAATTCTCGGATTCCTTTTGTATATTCCGCAATCTTTTTTTGATAAGCAGCAATCTCCGTTTCCAGAGCTTCTTTTTGACCTCGCAAGTCATTGTTGAATTGCACATTTTGTTCAAGCTCATCTTTGTCAAGATATTCTGCGGATAACTTATTAAGTTCATCAATCACAGCTTTTTCTAATTTGTCTACTGAAATGAAAGAACCTATACAAGCGTCCTTTGCTACATGGCGGTTAGAACATTGTAAATAATGCTTACCATGATTCTTTGACGAACGCATTGTATAACCACAATTCATACAGCGAGCTTTTCTGGCAAATAAACCGATTGTGCCAACTGTGAAAGGTTTTGCCTTTTGAGCTACCAATGCTTGAACCCTATCCCATAACTCACGGTCAATAATCGGCTCATGTGTACCCTCAACTCTGTACCACTCGTCTTTGGGTCTGGGTTTGTTTTGCTTTGTCTTATAAGAAACGCTGCCATATTTCCCTTGAACCATATTCCCGATATAGATTTCATTCACCAACATATCTGATATGGCAAAATATTTCCATAGGGTACTGTTTTTCGTTTTAGGCTGCTTGTAACGCAAACCATGAAGTCGTTTGTATTCCGTAGGGTTTGGTATTCCTCTGTCATTCAGCATACGGGCAATGGCGGTCTTTCCATATCCCTGTGAAAACAGTGTAAAAACTTCTCTGACAACTTCCGCAGCTTCTTCATCAATAATCAAATGCCCTTTTACGTCAGGGTCTTTTTTGTAACCATACAGAGCAAAAGCACCGATATGGTGTCCGTTCTTTCTTCTGTCAGTGAGAACGCTTTTAATGTTCTCTGACATATCCTCCAAGTACCACTCATTCACCAGACCGTTAATCTGTCTTGATTTCTTATTTCCTTTATTAGCGGTATCTGCATTATCAACAATGCTGATGAAGCGAATACCCCAAATAGGAAAAAGACCGTGGATATATTTTTCCACTAATTCTAGTTCTCTGGTAAATCTGGATTGTGTCTTACAAAGGACAATATCAAATTTACGATTCTTTGCGTCCTCCAACAACCTGTTAAATTCTGGTCGTCGTCTGTCAGAACCAGTGTAATCATCATCACTGTATATGTTGTAGACTTCCCAACCATGCTCTAATGAGTATTGAAGTAACATTGACTTTTGATTCTGAATACTGTTACTGTCGTCTGTTTCTGATTGTTTGTTTCTATCTTCCTCTGATAAGCGGCAATAAATAGCAACTCTTGATTTTGATTCTATCATGCTTCGTTCTCCTTTTTGAGAAGACGAAACAAACTATCTCTACATAATGTTATTATAACATCTTGTAGGATAGTTTGTCTATCATCTGGCAGGAGTTGCCCTTCCTTTATTTTTTTCATATTGATTTATCAACTCTATCCATTTTAGAGTAAATGCTTTTGTAAACGCCGCTTTATCACAATTTTTAAAAACATTCTTGCAAACTACCTTTGCGTCATTTGCCATTGAACCACCTCACTACAATATATTTACAAAGTATGCAAAAATGCTTGTACATTATGAAAGAATTTGTCTATAAAGTAAGAAGTAATCAGATGGCTTTGGAAAGCTCCACTGGAATTTCACCATTCCCATTCTGATGGGTGAACCGCACCATGCGAGTGTATCATTATTCTGATATACGGGTCATGGCAGCAACTTTTCCAACAGTCGCTTACGGATCACTGGCGTGGTCGCTCGCTTCTTTATCCCTCCTTTTCATGGGTCATGGCGTTCCAGTCCGTCGGCTCACCGCATATCAAACGTATCTGATTACTTTATTCAATTTTCAAAGAACACTTGTAAAACGGAGCTGGAATGAGGTGGTATCACACTCCGTATATATTCGCTTATTTCACTCTGACTTCAAAACCTAGAATTGCTTTAATAAGGGCAGCTCTAATTCTGCCTTTCAGTTCCATATCGACCACAATATACATATTTCCGTGTTCATCATAGAACGGGCGTAAACTTGCTTTTGATATGTAAGCGTCATAGTGATTTAAAATTTTCTCTATTGCCACTTCGTCGCCATCAGCAGCTAAACTGATTGTGGAGAATAGAGGACACTTTTTTGTAGACTTCATCATGTTATAATTCCTCCTCGTACATATCTCTAATGAGCTTTAGTGAACACATTCTGTTTCTATAAACAGAGTTTCTGGAAATATCCAAAATCTCTGCGATTTCTGCGTCTGGTAATTCCAGAAAGTAGAACATCAACACAACATTGCGTCGTCTTTCACTTAATTTTTTGATTGCTTCACATAATTTCTCATCATAGACACGAACTTCTGTACCGAACACATCAAAGGAAGTAAATTCAAGCGAGTATTCGTCCGATACACCCAGCTGGTTTAATTCCAGCTCTGGTATTTCACAGAAAGATATTTCATGCTTTGCACGTCTGGCAAGTTCTTTGTTGTAGTTCTTTACAGTTCTGCCAATCACCTTACGAGCCAGACAGTCAAATTGAAGTCTTATAGCGTTCTCAAATGAAGAAGGTTTCATAATCTCACCTCCTTTCAAGTTGAAGTTGCTAAAGCGAAAAGGCTTTTTACCTCTTTCCGCACTAACACTCAACACGGAGGGGCGATTTGTAACCCGAATCAGAAAAAAATCAAAAAATTTTTTAAAGTAGCAAAAAAGCACAAGAGCAATACTGACGTGCTGTTCTTGTGCCTTATAAATTGTTCCTGCTATGTGATGTGAAAAACCATATACAAGAGCGATATAATCCGCAAAAGTTAAACGGATTTTTTTAACAAGCTACCAATGGTCGAATATTGTTGAATGTATAGGCATTCCATGCGGCTACCTCCTGAAGCCGCTAAAACAAAACCAACCAGTAGTTTGTTCACCGTTGGACAAAAATAAAACGGCGGCTGTATGAACCGTCGTTCTATCTAAAAGGACGTATAAAAGCATTACTGCTGACAACGGTTTTTTTTTACCGCCAAGCAGCATATATTGTTATTTACCTGTTTATAGGAACTGATAAACCTTGCAATACGTTTTACTGTACCTGTCACAAATTCTTTAGGAACAGTAAAATGTAGTGAGGTGATTAATTATGCGTAAAACAGAAGATAAATACGATTTCAGAGCCTTTGGTCTTGCCATCAAAGCGGCAAGGATGAAACAAGGTCTGACCCGTGAACAGGTGGGAGCAAAAATTGAAATTGACCCACGCTATCTGACGAATATTGAGAATAAAGGGCAGCACCCAAGTTTACAGGTGTTTTATGACCTTGTAACTCTACTTAATGTGTCTGTTGATGAAATTTTCCTGCCGACCAGTGACAAAGTAAAAAGCACTCGCCGCAGACAGTTGGAACAACAGCTTGATACTTTCGACGACAAAGATATGGTTGTCATGGAGAGCGTCGCTGCTGGTATCATCAAATCAAAGGAAGTGGGGGAAGATTAGTTCCTCCATTTTTATTTGCCTGCCAATCATACGGGATATGATGATAGGTAATAAAAATGAGCCGATAATCTATGAGATATGAAATCCTCTGAATTATCGGCTCTGCATCTAAGTGTCTGGCTCTTTGATTACTGTTATTTTTAATTTGCTGGCATTAATTAGGTTTTCCTGTTTGCATTTTGGACAATACAGTGGAAAATTTATCAACTTAGTATCCGTTCTGATTTTTGTTCTTGTTTTATTCTTGCATATAGGACAGTATATCCATTTTGCTGTTCCCATTTGTTTCCTTTCTGATATACTATTTTAATGTAAATTCACATGCCAAATAATAAGTGTCATAATCCCAATCTTTAGGGGATTCGAAATAAGAAATACTTACTATTATTCTATAGTGCCCTGATGGGAGTTCGCCATAAACCGAGGAAATATCAAATGATAAACTTAATCTTTCGGTGGGATTTATAACTGCATCATCTTCGTTATCTTTTGATGGGTCATAAAGTTGAGTTAATTGATACCATGTTTCTGATTGCTCCGCTTCAATTTCAAAATAAGCTTTAGAATAATGATACTCTTTGTTGGAGTTATTTTCTAAAAAAAATTTTGCGTTTTCTAAGTCAGAATACTCTTTTTCACTTGATGTAAGCTCAACATCTGATAAAGTATTAATTTTTTCCTCAGTTCCATAGGACGAAACCTCATAATTCTCTTTGAAATCCTGTGATGATATTATTTCTTCATCTGATGTTGAATTGCACCCGGACAAAATGCTTGTGACAGTTATTAAAATAATACAGATAATTTTTTTCATAATCGAAACCTCCTTTATAAGTGCTTAATGCAATTATATGGGGAAAATGTCTATTTTTCATCAACATATGCAATTTTTATACAAGCTGTAACACAGGCTCCCCCCTTATGATTATTTGAAATTTTTATTGTACCTCCATGCCTTTCACATAATATTTTACAAATGTTTAATCCCAGACCTAGATGTTCAGACGTAGTATCTTGCGATGGTTTATAAAATGGTAATGTTACACGTTCTATATCCGTACTTTTGAAACCACAGCCATCGTCAGAGACCGTAATCAATAAAAATTCCTCCTGTTTATTTACATCAATAGCTATCATCGACTTAGCATATCTAATGCTATTAGACAACAGGTTTTCATAAATTTGTATGATAATTTCAAGATTGATAAATAGAGTTTGCTGTTTATTACAATTTGTTTTAATCGTATATTCTATATCAGAACAGAGCATTTCCGTTGTATTTGATAAGGTTTTTAATAAGAAGTCAAAGTTTATGTTTTCTTTTTCGATTTCTATATCTTCTAAACGGTATAAGTTTGTCATAGCACTAACGTATTTTTCAAGCCGTTCCACATTGTTGCGTACTGTTGATAATTCGTCGAGTACCTCCTGTTGAGAAACTAATCCTTTGGGAATAAATGATAACAACATTGTGGTATGTCCTTTTAGTATTGTTAAAGGCGTGCGTAAATCATGTGAAAAAGCAGCATTTAATCTCCTTTGTTCAGTAAATTGCCGTATCATTTTTTGGTTGTTTTGATATAAACAATTTTTCATCTTCTCAAATGCAAGACACAGCCTCCCCATCTCGTCTTTATAAGGGTAAGGCAACGTAAAATCCAGTTCGTTGTTTTCGACTTTTCTGTATGCATTCGTCAGTAACTTTATGGGTCTTACTAATTTTCGGTTTACAAAGATAGTCACACAAAGAATCATGCTAATTGAAAGAACAATAGGAATGGTGACAATATTAACCACACCTAGAGCAGAATCCACAATTCTATCATGTTTAGTAAACTTTGGTGAAACTTCAATGTAAGAAACATGATTAGGATAAATATATTCTTGTACTGGACGTTCCTTTTGATAGTCTACAACAAAATTACATACTTCCTTTTCACTTGCATTATATATTGTGTATTCTGTTTGGTCTTTGTTATATTTCGCTGTAAATGAACCATTTTCAGGTATATCATACCTTGTTGTCATGTCCTCATATTTATAGTTAAGGTTTATTCTGTAATCATCTACAAGAGTAATAGATATAACACCTATTACAATACCAATCACTAAGGAAATAAGAGCATAAAAAACAAACGAATTTTTAATACTCATGTTGTCAATATAATGCCTTGAATTTTTTCGCCTTACTTTTTCCATTTATATCCGCACCCCCAGACAGTTTCTATATAAGGATTGTCGCCTATAGAAAGGAATTTTGTTCTTATCCGGCGTATATGTTCTGTAATAACAGAATTGTCACCAGAACCATCTAAGCCCCATACTTTTTCATAAATTGTCTCACGATCAAAAATAATCCCCTTGTTTTGTGAAAGAAATTCAATAATATCAAACTCTTTCTTCGTAAAATTTATTTCAGCATTTCTATAAAAAACAACTCGTGATGAATAATCAATTACTATATTATTATCGAACTGAACTATTGCGGACGAACCATGTCTTTTTTCTCTCCGCAAATGTGCAGCAACTCTGGCTTCTAATTCATCAACGGAGAAAGGCTTTACAACATAGTCGTCACCACCGACAGCAAATCCTTTGATTTTATCACAGTCCTCAATCCGAGCTGTTAAAAAAATAATAGGACAGGACACAAAATTCCTGATTTTTTCACAAATTGTAAAACCATTCATATCTGGCATATTTATATCTAATAAAATAATATCTGGATGTTTTGTGATTGCATTCAGTGCTTCTTTTCCGTTAATTGCTGTGTATACTACATAACCAATTTTGCAAAAATATTGATTTAGCATTGATACAATATCTCTTTCGTCGTCTACAATCAAAATGCTCTGTGCCATATCTCGTTCCTCCTTAGAAATATATCTTATCATTGAAAAAGCAATTTTTTATCAACTATGTCCACATACTACTGTTAAAAATTGATAGATTTTAGCTATTTTAATTATTATAATCTCTTAAACGAAATGTAACAACTATATTAATCAGCTTGCAAATCATACCGAAATGAGGCTTGCGGAGCATACTATACGGTTTATGACGCAAGCCTTGATTATTTATTCTACAATCTTCCAGTTATCGTCCTTATGAAGCATAAGCTCATACTGTGAGATTTGTGTCATTTTCGACTTGTTATCCAGATACTTCACAGACACACTGACCTTGAGGTTATCGCCGTCTTTGGTAAAGACAGGGTTTACCAGTTCCGAAAATACATAGTCGCCGGAAACAGGAGCAAGCACACCGTCTTTGACGTAATAGGCAAGTTCTTTTTCCGTAGCTGTCGGATACAGCTTAAAGAATGTTTCCAAGAAAGCGGTAGCGTCCTTGACTGTGTCGGAACTGACACTGACATCTGCTTCCTGTACTTTCGGTTCATACTTTGATTTCTGTACCGCCGGAGCAAGGGTAGGATTCTGGGTAATGACCATTGCACCGTCCTTATCCACATGAACGGTCACTGTGTAGTTTTCTGTGACTGTTTGTGTCTGTTCTCCCTCTTTTACCTGCTGATCTACTTCGTAGGCAACGGTAAAATCGTTCGTTCCAGGCTGTTCTACATTCCAGACCAGCACATTTGTAACGGTCGCACTGGTTGGTATGTCCGTTCTGATGGTATCGGCGTTCAAATCCTGTAATTCTTTGGTAAGGTATTTACTGATTTCCGTTGTCCTTGCTTCAATGGCTTCCTTGCTGGTATCCCATGAGTAGTAGGCTTTCGCAAAGTTCTTGACGAAATTTTCAATACCGTTGGTATCGTTCAATCTTAGCTGAATGATTTCTTTTTCATGTACCGTGTGGGTGTCAATAGCGGTAAAATTCTTATACACACCAAAGCTGGTGCTTGCTAAAAGCACCGCCCACAACAGCAGGACAGATTTCTTATGTGTCCCGACTTTCATGGTACGCACTTTCTTATTCTTAGGTGCTTTCTCTGTTTTTTCTTTCTTCTTAAACATATTTCAAGTCCTTTCTATTGTTTGATTCTTCCGGCACAAATGATGTGCTGTTGCCAGTAGGCAGAGGTCAAATCAGTATAGCCGATTGGATTTCCGGCATGATACATCTGATTGTTTCCCACATAGATTCCTACATGGGTTACATAGTCGCTGGTGTTGTAGGTGGAATGGAAAAAGACCAAATCGCCAGCCTGTGCCTGTGACAATGGAATATGCTGGGTTGCGTCATACTGTGCCTGTGCGGTTCGTGGCAGGCTGATTCCGGCTTTTCCGTAGCACCACTGGGTAAGTCCAGAACAGTCAAAAGAGGTGTTCGGGTTACTGCCACCATAGACATACTTCCAGCCTTGATATTTCAACGCTTCATTCATAACCGCCTGTACCGTTTCATTACTGAACTGTTTTATGTTCAGATATTGGTTGACCAGCTCCACATAAAACATATTTCCGTAGTTATAACGCCAGCCACCATTTTTACTAACCGCTATCGGGTTCGTATAGGTCACTTTTGTACCGCTGGATTTATTCTTTGCGAAATTCTCTGCAAGATTGAAGCTGTGCTTTTTCCCGTTCTTCGCCACATAGTCTGCATAGCCACCACCATAGTTATAAGATTGAATGACCACGTTAATGTCATTCATGCCTTTTGCTTTACAGGAAGAAAGCAGGGACGCAAAATATTTACACCCCTGCTTTATTGATTCTTCTGTACTTAATGAGTTTGGCGGTAGTCCCAGACTTTCGCTGGACTGCATGACATCGGTAGCCGTACCGCCACTTTCCACCTGTATGATGGCAAGCAGGACGTTCACATACTCCGAGATACCGTTTTCTCTGGCGTACTTTTCTACCATTGGCTGATGTTTGAGGACATCGGCTGACAGGTTCATGCCAGAGTAGACAGGCGAATAGCTGTTGGAACTGTCGTCATCTTCGCCGGAAATCAGTATCCCGAAAAAGAGGACGAGGGAGAAAAGGACTGGGAATATCGTACCTATGATAAGGATACGCTTTAATCTCATTTCTTCCGTCCTTTCTCTGGTTGCTTCGTAACAGTCTTACGATTTTGTTTTTGGTTGACCTGTTTCTGTACGGTTGTTTTCTTTTGATTACTTCTGGATTCCGCTACGTTTGACTGATTCGTTCTGGCAACAGATTTGACCTGTTGTTCCTGTCTGATATTGGTTCGGACGGTTTCTTTTCCAGCCTTGATTTCTGCATTTTTTATCACAGGAGAAGTAGCAGGACGTTTCATATCCGGCTTCGTAACTATATCGGTCTGTGCTGGTTTTGGAACAGGTGTGGCAACAGGGCGTTCATGGCTTCTGGTAGCTCCGGCTGTCGCTGATCCATTCGCATGAACTGTCTGTTTTGCTTCCTGTGCTTTCTGTAATTCCTGCTTTTTCTGTGAGATATTTTCCCTGTGCAGGTTGCGTTTTTGTGTACGCTGTTCCTGTCGGTTTTCCCGTTCTTCCACAACGCCACGCTTAAAGTCCGATACATTATCCTTTGCTTTCTGTTTGGCAGAATGGACAGCATAACCAGCCTGTGTCGGTAAATCTTTCACATTTTCTTTCAGTGAGGAAGCACTGTCACGGACTTTATTTTTTGTATCCATCACAGCACCCACCGCAGAACCGACACGGCTTCCCATGCTGGCAGAAGTATTTTCCCGTTTCTTTGGCGGTTGGTTCGTTGCTGATTTTCCGGCTCTGGCAACACTTGCACCTGCCACCGCACCTGCAACACTTCCAGCACCGACAGCCCTTGCAATCCTGTGTTCCATACGTCTTGCTCGATGTCGCATGAACACCATCGGTCTACGGAAAATCCGGCGACCTATCTGCTGGCTGTCATTGGCATTCAGGCTGAACATACTCATTAGTTCTCCGAGCTTCATATAGATTCCTGCAAAACAGATTATCTGCAAAAACGCCACCATGAAGAACGGATAGTCCGTGGAAATGTTGTAGAACATATTGGAAATCGAAAATGCCACGGTCACAATCAGCGTAATTCCGGCTCTTGTCATAATGGCGTTGAACACACGGACAACTGCCTGTTTCGCCATGTTCTCATAGGTCGGTATCATGGACAGTAAAAAGCTGACAGGCAAAAACATGGCATATATGATAAAAAGTATCTGGGAAAATAACATCATGCCGGTAAGCAGGAAGATAAAGATTGTGATACCGAGATTGAAAATGAGCAGGAAGAACACCATGCCAAGACGGTTGACGACCTGTGGAATGGTAAGGTTGTCATTGTCGTTATCCTCAATCTCTGTTTTCACAATATTTTCCCTTGTTTCCCCATCTTCATCGGACGGGCTGGCAGATACCAGAGCTTCTACACGGTCAGTCCCGATTTCTTCGGTATCACTGTTCCCGAACTGCAATAACAGCCACGGTTTTTCTACCTGTATCGAAAACAGGCTGTCACGGATAAGGTCTACGCTGTCTTTCCCTTTGCTTTGTGAATCGGGGAGCATGATTTTTGTCCCCAAGTCCAGAGAAGCGGTGCTGATGTCCGAACTGAAATCATTGATTTTCTGGATATAGTTGGGAGCATAAGCAATAAAGGACGCAGACACAATGAACACCACCACAAAGTTAATAACAGCGTGAAGTGCCTTGCTTGTTTCCCGTTTGAGAAGCCCTGTATAGGCGGTATAAACACCTACAATCAGAATGATAATGAGCAGGAATCCCACATAGAATCCACTGCTGGAAAATCCGTTTTCGGTCACTCCGGCGAGTGTCTGGATACTTTTCCCGATACTGTCTGCCATGTCATTGATAAAGTCCAGCTTATATGCCTGTTGCACCACATACCCTGTGGCATTGCTAAGATACAGGCTGATTGTCCAGACAAAATTTGTGATACAGTAAAGCCCGTACTGCACCGATTTTCCAATGCCGTCCAGCCAGTTCCACGGAAGCCATGACCAGCTATTGTCCACATAGAAATCAAGCTGATAATTGGAAAGCGGATACTTTGAATACAGGTTGTCTGCATTGACTGTATCATCGACCAGTCCAGACGCATGAGCCACTGTCCCAAGCAGGGACAGCAGTACCAGCGTGACGGTCACGGCAAGCAGAACCATTTTCAGCACATGGAATATCTTTTCTTTTGTGACAGATTTCATCATTCCAAATCCACCTCACTTTTTATCGGCGGTCTGGTATCAAAAGCGTGGAGCAGTTCTACAAAGACAGGGTGTATCTGTACCACACCGACACGCCCGTATAAATCCTGCATTAAGCATTGTCCGTTCTCCAAATCCCTCAACCGTTTCTGGTTGTTTTCGTCCTCACTGTCCAGTCCGAAAAACTCTAAGGTCTGTTTGATTTCATTGGTATCTGTGGAGCGGAACGCAAACTTTAAGCCGATGTTATTTTTCAGGCTTTCTTTCGATACGTCCCCAGAGGATTGTGTCACGAAATAGACTCCGGCGTTCATGGCTCTACCAGCACGCACCAGCTTATTTGAGAGTGTTTCGCCCTGTGCCACATTTAAGAACGCCCATGCTTCATCAAGGTCTACAATCTTAAAAATGCTTCGGTCTGAATGGATAAAGTCTAAGGCAAAGGTAGATATTACAATCAACATTGCCACCGATAATAATTCAATGGTCGTGTATTCGTCAAAAGTAGTATCTTTATCCGGCAGAACCAAATCCGCAACCTGTATGATATTGAGCTGGTTATCCAAACTGATAGTATTTTTCGCTGTTCCGTCTGAAAAGAGCAGGTGTGCAAAATCATAATTTGTAAAACTGTCAATATGATTTGCGATATGGTTTGCAATAGGCGTATTTTCTTTCCGCAATTCTGTGATAACATTTAGCAATCCTCTGTGTTCACTTTCTGATACTTTGCTGATTGCACCGATAAGCACAGGGAACTTGTCTCCATCACGGGTTGAGATACCTGTTAAAAATGTTAAAATTTCTTTTGCCAGTGTAGCTCCGTCCTCTTTATCTTTCATAATTACAAACGGGTCAAGAAGCCCTGCATTTTCCTTGTCGCTGGTAAGATTTACAATGTTGATTTCCTCTGCAATCTCCGGCAGTGTTTCTTTCCAGTTCCCACGCTCACTTTTCGGGTCTAGGATAACTGCCTGTCCACCGAACAGAACGGAATAATACACCAGCAGGTTATTACAGAATGATTTTCCACCACCAAGCGAACCGACAAAAGCAGAAGCCAACGCATTTGTGACTGTACCTTTTACCCCTTGACTGGCAAGGGACGGTTGCAGGTAGACATTTCTTCCCGTATCCACGGAATATCCGATATAGATTCCTGTATTTTCGCCCAACATCTGGGTAGCACCGAAGCCAAGTCCGGCTAAAAAATCGGATTTCACATACTGGATATAATCATTGATATAACGCTTGCTGGCAGGAAGAAACTCTCCATGCAGTCCCATCATATCTCCGGCAGGGCGAACCAGTTTCACATTCAAATCATCGTAAAAGTCCTTGACTTCATCACAACGGCGTTTCAGTTCGTCAAGATCGGGTGCAGACACCCGTATGACGTAACTTAACTTGTACATACTTTCCTTGCTCTGGTCTAAATCTGTTTCCAGTTCATCGACACTGTCTAAGGCTTCCACCACATTTGAACTTGTTTCATTTCCGGCTTGATAGGCGTGATTATCCAAGTCCTTTAATTCCTTTTTCTTGTTGCGGACAGTGGTTAATGCTTTCTTATTTCCCACAATCTCAACATTCATGGAAGTATCCACAGGGAATGTGAACTGCTGTTGCTGGAAATAAAAGATTTCCGATGATGGGAAGTCCAGTTCTCCGACAATCGCATTGACCGTAAAGTAGGACACATAACTTTCACTGTCCTCATGTTCCAGACGCAAATATCGCTGGCTTTCTTCCACCACACAACGGGTAGGACGGATAAGGTCATAATACTTAATCAGTGTTTCTTTTTTCAGCTTTCTTTTTGGCAGAGGATACACATAATCTTCATAGGCTATCCCGTCCCTGCCGTAGAGGTGTTCCATCAGATACGCAAAGTCTTTGGCTTCCAGTCGGCGGATTTTGAACCTACGGGAGATTTTGTTTTCCAGTAATTTCTCCATCTTCACATAACGGTTGATTTCATCATTGCTCATAGAAACAAAGTCGTTCATCAGCGTATGCCTTACCTCATTCAAAAACTCACGGAATGTCAGAAATACCGATTTTTTGATGTTCTTCAGATTGACTTCGTCCTCTGTGACCATGAGCTTGAATCCCAGAAAGAAACGGTAATCTACTTGATTGTCGCCTATCATGGATACAAGGGCTTCGGTCTGGTCGTCTATCTTTTGGATTGCTACCTCACGGAGCTTTCCAGTGACCAGCTTCTTTGACTGTTCCTGTATGCTTCGGATTGAACTTTCAGTTGCAATCTGCAACGCATGAATCTTTCCCTCACGGGACTGTGCGATAAGCTGACGGAAGCTGTCATGCACAAGGTATTTCTGTTCTGGGGATAAGAATGAATAATTGTACGGTATCAGCTCATAGTAGGCGAACACCTCATTGTCCTTATTCCAGACAAGGTTATTGTCGATATATTTAATCGGGAACATAGGTCACACTCCTTACTGCCGTGATAGTTTCCTCAAATTTCTGCTTATGCAGGTTCACGGCTTTTCCGGCATAAGTCATTTTGGGACGCAGAGCATACAGCACCATCGTCTTGATGTAACTGTATGGCTTTTTCCCGTCAAAAGTTTTCTGTGACATAAACCATGTAAGGGCAACGGGAATCCCGAAATATTTCAAAAACGCACCCTCAATCATGGAAAGTGGCGGTACATCTGCAAACAGAATGATGATAAATTCCGTCAGCACGAACCATGTAATCTGGGTAAAGGTCACAGGGAATGGCAGGTTTACATCATTGATGGCATACAGTACCTTTTCCACGTTCCAGATACTTGTATAACTTCGGATTTTCTTCACTTGTAAATGCTCCTTTCTTCATTTTCCTAACAACAGGGACAGCCGGATTTTCCAGACTGCCCCCAAGAGAAAAGCTGACAGTAGCACCAGTGGCGGTGCTGATCTGCCAGCCCTTAACGCAGTACCTCACAGATACCAGCGTTTGTTGCAATAAATGTCCCCTCTATATCGAGGTCACGCCCGTAGGCTTCATAGTCGATATAGTTCTGTAAAGAGGACGGGATTTCTCCGAGTACCTGTTCTTCATCAATCAGATAGTAGGCTAAATCGGTCATCGTTTCACAGCCGGAATACAGAATGATATCGTCCTTATGTTCCACCAGTTCTTCCAGACTTCCATAGCAGGATATAAAACTGTCCAAGTCGTCCAGCAGGTAATCCGGTAATTCTTCCAACTGTTCATAGATACGGTTCAGTTCTTCAATGGAAATGTATTCGCTAATCTCCATCGGGAAGTTGTCCGTATCATGGATTGCGTATTCTTCGTACTCTGCATTTAAGCCGATACGTTCTGCAATCACTTCTTCGTCCAACGGAAAAGAGAACCAGTCCCCGACCAGTTCTCCCTCATTGTACTTGCCAAGATTGGCTATATAGACTTGCATATCATCAATCATAAACGGTCACTTCCTTTCACTCATTGTATTCATAAAATCTGCCATGCACACACAGGAAATGTTCTGATGTTTCTTCCATATCTGAACAGTTCCGATGGTATGTAATATTGCAAAGTCCGGCTTCCAGCTCTTGCAGGTTTGAAAACCATTCTCTTTGAATTGCAGGTATATCTTCGTGTGGGATTTCACTCTCTGAAATTGCAAGGCAGACATTATTTAGCAAGTCGAGGTCTGTATCTTGCAGGATTTCAAAAGGAAAATCATAATCACTGATAAGATAACGCTCACTGTCCGGCGGTAAGCCAATGGATTGTTTTAATGCTTCTATGTTGCAGGGAAGTGTAAACCATGCACAGCCTGTATCTTTTTCCTGTTCATCAAGATTGATAACAAATACTTTCATTTCTGCCATAAGCAATGCCACCTGTCAAAGTTTGAACATACCATTGTTGCAGAGAGCATAACGTCCTTTTTCTTCCAGTTCATGGGCGTAGGCTTCCAGATTAAAATATTTCTTTCCTTTTTCGGAAAGAGCAGAAAATTCAATGTTATGCTCCAAGCGGTAACGGGCAACGTCCATGATGTTGTGGCACTCTGGATAAAACAGAAATTCTTCCGACTTCTGCAATAAATCCTCAACACCGCCACAATACGGAATCAACTCTTTATAAGCCTGCTGAACCTCTGGCGATAAATCCGTGTAAGCAAAGTACAGCTTATTTAAGCGTCTGACAGATGTTGTCCTTACAATGTCGCCAGCAAAGGGGAGCTTCATATCTGTGATTTGATAGTCTTTGCTGTCAGCTTCCACACCGAGCAGGTCACGGAACAGCTCATAATCAATGGGTAAATCAAACCAGCGAGAGGTTTTATCCTCTGCTGATTTGGTCGTTTCAATCAATACGCTACATTCTTCCATAGGCTTTACGCTCCAATAATCTTATTGAATAACTGTAACAATACGTCTTTTACGCCGGACGCATTGAATACAAGACCAACGGCTACTAAGGCAACTACCAAGAATCCGATAAGTTTGGAAAACTCACGCTTGAATCCCAAGTAGATACCGATAACAACAATCGCCATCAGCACAAGGCTCTGTGCGTTGCTTAAAAACCAGTTATAAAGGTTCTGTCCAAAATTCATACTTTCTTTTCTCCTTTCAGTTCCATCATTTTTCGGTCAGACTGTCTGCCAGCCTGTAAAATACACATGGCAATCACGCCAACTGTTCCGCCTAAAGAGAAGAACAGGAAGTCAAATAATAATCGTTGCATTTTTCAATTCTCCTTTTCTAAAATCACATCTTCGGTTGATGTGGTCTGTTGTTCGATTATCTTGTAGTGCTTTTCCGTCAGTTTCGTGGATTTACGGATTTCTTTCAGATAATCAATCCCTGTTTTCGCTGTGATTGTTTCCAGCATTTTGAGTGTCGGGTCAACCTGCCGTTGAATCCAGCGTAGGGTTCTGTCCAGTGTGTAGGGTTCGGGTTTGGTCGTGAGCTTTAACGGCTCTCTGTTTTCCCCGATGAACCACGCCCAGCGGACAGATAATTTCCAGTCGCTCCGTTTCTTGTCTGCTTCCTTATCCACAAAGCGTACATAACGGTTGATAATAGAAAATGCCGTCCGTTCAGCGTCATAGTAAGTCAGCAGGTCACGGACAGCATAATAAGCACGTTCATTTTTCAACCGTATTTCAAATCTGTTTTTTATCGGTGCTTCCTCAATGGGAATCCCAAGTTTGATGTACTGCTCATAGCTCTTTTCATAGACACAGAAGTACACCTCACTTTTCAATGAGCCGATATAAAGCGTATAGCCCATACCAGCCTTGTCCTGTTCCTCATGCTTGACTAGTTCGCCGGAAGCATAGGACTTAAAGGAACGGAACACGGATACACATTCCTCATTCCGGCATTTTTCGGTCAGCTCTGGAATATCCAACATTCCTGTATGGTCATTGATGGCAAGGTCAAGACGTTTCATCACACCGCCATCAATCAAAGCGTCCATAAGGAAGTCATACCAGCTCCGTTCCTGTGCCAGCAGATAACTTTCAAACTGGCGACAGCCTTTTCCTTTCAGTTCCAGCAGGACACCTTTTTCTTCATCGGGGGAAGTATATACGAAAATATCTCCGATGTAGTAGTGTTCCGTGTAACTGTAATGCCCGAAGTCCTCATGTATCATGTACTGGATATTGAGCTGTAAGATGTCCTTAATGATGTGTCCAATATCCAATGTCGGAAACCGTATCCTCACATAATCAAACAGCATGGTAAGCGGTGCTTCTGGATTGAATTTTTCCAGAGCTTCCAAAAGTTTTACTTTCATTTCTTCTGTGACCGCCACCTTGCCGGATTCGATACGGCTTAAATGTTCACGGCTGATTCCAGCCATGACCGCAAGTTTCGTCTGGGATACACCGTACTGCAAACGCCTGTCTGCAAAATCCTGTATCCACTCTGTATCATTCAGTGCGATACCCCCTTTACGAAAAAACTGTGACATTTTTTATCCGATGTCACAGCAGTAAAAAAAGCTACCAAACGCTTGATTTCAGCCAAGAATCGGTAACTTTTGTGTATGTTTCCTTGTGATTTGTGCCCCTCTGTTAGATACCGAGGGGCTTAATATATGCTGGCGTGGCTACCGCCACACCAGCAAGGCTAGTCCGTACCTGTGGCTTTCGCTCCGCACGCCACCTGTCCGTCCTGCCTTATGTGTGCAAGTTCCCTAATCGTACCTAAGAAATCATAGCCTTTGGGTACAAGGGGAGTGTAAAATTCTGATATGACACTTGTTCCCACATCACAGTATCCACGCCCTTTGATTCGCTTCTGGAAAAACTGCTTTTTTACATCACTTCCAAAGAGCATACCGTAGCCGAGTTCACTCATGCGACCAAGCCCCACACGGAAGTTAAAGTTATCTCTGATACCGTCCCCGAAATACTTTGCGTCTGGACGCTGGCAAGCCACAATCAGAAAGTATCCAGCCTGTCTGCCGAGCATAACAATTTTCTTTAGCTGGCTTAACAGGGCGGTGCTTTCTTTTGTCGTGAGCATTTCCAAGAACGCCACATATTCATCAAAGATAAGGAACTGTGGAGCAAGCCCCAGATAGGCATAGTTTTCCCCTGTGCGGTAGTTCGGGTGCAGTTTCATTTCTTTCGAGCGTGTGACCATGCCCTCATAAAAGACATTGACGCAGTCAATCATATCGTCTTTTGTGTGGTAGACATTTCCCATGACCGTTCCCAAGTCTGCAAGGTCAGCGTTCTTCGGGTCAAGAATATATAAATCCGCATTGGTTCTTAGCAGGGCTTCAATGATGGTCAGCAGAAAATAGGTCTTTCCACCACCAGTACCACCGCAGATAAGGGCATGGGGAAGTGAATCATATTCCCACACCAGATTTTTCATTAACCGCAGACCGCCGTTTTCAGCAATCACTTCATCAATCGAAATACGGTTCGCTATCATATCATAGAGCAGGGTATATTCGATATAGCCGTCATGCATTGTCTTGTCGGTCAGTTCACAGTACAGCCCCGATTCCAGCTTATCCTCTAAGGACAGGAGCTGTTCTTGATATTTTCCCATTGTGATTTCACATAGGATATGGAGCAAGCCATTGTTCATCTGGTAGTAGATTTTTGGAAACCACACGATTTTTTCTCTTGATCTGCTTTGCAGGTCAGTGAAAAAAACGCTGTCTTTGGTGTTTTCTGCTTCATACCACTTATTTTCCAGCACCATACGAGCCAGTTTTTGCCTGTGGAGCAACCGCTTGATACGGTCATATCCGTAACGGTAGTAGAGAAAAGCGACCAATGCACAAACACCAGTCGCTATCAGAACCGTAATGGAATTGTAAACAGTCCAAGTAATTCCGGCATGGAGCAGGTTAAAATCTTTCCAGTCGGTAACAAGAAGCTGTCGCAGGTTCAGTAGCAGGAACACCGCAACAAACAGGAGCAACAGCCAGCCAATACAGAAGTGATAGACCAGCGATTTGTCACTGGCACGAATCCTGTTACCTTTAAACGCCCATACTTTCATTAAAACTCCTTTCTTTGGACATAAGAAAAGCAGTCAATCGTGTAGACTAACTGCTTTGCGAATATAAGTATTAAACTTAAATAGCTCGTTCTGGAATAGTTTTAGAATATTTTCTAGGATTAGTTACCCATGTAAAAATAATTGCACCACATTCAGCACATACTAAATGATGTATCGGTTCTTGATTATCTAAGAAGCCTGACGCTCCATACAACCTGCAATCACCACTTTGGTATCCGTATCTAATATCAGTTCCTTCACAATATGGGCATGAGCTAATTTCAACTTTTCCTATTTTCATTTGATTTTCCTCCCCGAGTTTCGATTTAATTATTTAATACATTATATCAATTACACTTGACCAGTACAATGAAAATCTAAATTGTGAATTTATTTCTTCGGTGGTTGCTGTGGAGCATTGTTCTGTGGATTTCCGGCATGAGTGCCTTTGTTCTTTAGAAGAATATCGTCTGCTTTTACATACCAGTCCACATCTGCACCACGGTAATTCGCATTGGCTACCGTATCTGCAACAGGATTGATAAGTTCCACTTCGGCGTTGTAGTCATAATCCTTTAACGGTACGGTCGCCGGAACGGATACCTGTATCATGCGTCCCTGTGTGTTGCATTTCAAATCGTAGGTACGTTCCTTGATTTCCTCACTGACCGTTCCATCTTCATTCTGCACATGAACTTCACGGCGTAATGCGGAGAACTTCAACACTCCGAAAGTCTTTTCTTTATCAATGACGATTCCATTTGCTAATCTCATAATCTGAATACCCCCTTATTTACTTTCTACTGGTAACATATCGTCTGCAAGTAAGATGTAATTGACAAATCCACGTTCCCCGATTTTATAGCCATCGGTAGTGATTCGTGGGTTGATAAGTTTGACTTTCTGCTCCGGCGAGAAATGTTTTTCGCCAGCTTTGGCAGGAAGTGTCACAACTACATCATCGGCTCTCTGCACATCGGAATACAGGTTGTAGCTTCTGGTAATGACAGCCATACGCCCGTTGATTCTCTGCTGTTCCGTAGTGTTTTCTCCGGCAAACTCCAAGTTACCGAATGTCTTTTCCATGTTTGGTACGACAAATCTTAATTCCATAAATAATTGACCTCTTTTCTTTCTATTTGTAAGTTCTTTCCTGCTGTACTTTGTGGGGAGCTACACTCCCCACGCCCCTAGTGGACTTCACGCTCCCGTAAATCAAAGCTTCACGGGAGCGTGAAGTTGCAAAAAGGGTGGCGACCTTGAACGCTTTACCAACCGCTACATTACCGCCTTATGATTTCTTTCTACGGCGTTTGAAGTAAAGCATACCGCCAAGTCCTACGCAGGAAAGACCGAGCATGGCAAGATAAGCATAGATATTGGTATTGTCGCCTGTTTTTGGGCTGTCACTTGTCTTAGTAACCGTAGATGGTGTATCCGGCGTGTCGGTATCCTTTGGTGTGTCTGGGACTTCCGGCACTTCCTTGATTGTCACAGTCTGTCCATCGTCTGTGATGTCCTTATGTTCCGTCACTTTCTTTGGTTCGTCTGGATTGGTCATATCATATAATTCCTCAAAGGTAACAAGACTCTTGCCACCAAGAGAAGAACCATCAAAGGTAAAGGCAATCTCAACCGTCATTTTTTCGCTGTCAGCAGTGAATGTGTAATCACTGTCTACACGTTTCCCGTTAATCAGAAGTTCGGCGTTTTCTTCCTTTAACATCTGCCAGCCGGAAAGTTTATATTTTGTTCCAGTTTCCAAGCCATCAAGTGTGACTTTGTCCACGATCTTGATGTCTTTTCCGGCAACAATCATTTTTTCGCCTGTTTTCTTGTCGGTAGCTGTGGTATGGATTGTGATTTCTTTTTCGTATTCATCGGTCAGTGTCCCTAAATCTATGGTCACTTTATTTCTGGATACGACCACCTCAAAGGCTGGAATCAGCTTAAATCCGGCGTTGGAATCACACTTTAATTCCTCAATCACATAGGTATCATAAAGTAATGCACCTTTGCTGTCGTCTGGTTCAGATGTACCAAACCATACACCGTCTTCACTGGATTTTCCGGCATTGGTATTGACCTTGTGGGAAGCCCAGCTTGAAGCAGTGGAGAACTGACCGTTTTTGTCCGTGACTACAATATGGGATTCTCCCGTTGTCTTGCTTGTAATTCTGAATGGAACACCTGCAAGGCGTTTGTGCGTACCTGCACCGATTTTTACACCCTCAATATCGCCACGCTTAATCTGGTTGTAGACAGAGTGGGATTTGTCGGTCAAGTCCACGATTTTTCCATCTTCCGTGATAGAAAAGTCGATTGCTTTTGCACCGTCTGTTAAGTAGCCCTCTGGTGCTTTGCTTTCTTCTAATCTGTAATTTCCGTAAGGGAGTAAATCAGCAGAAGTAGAAGCGATTCCGTCAATTCCTGTCTGAATCTTCTTGACAGTTTCATTCTTGCTGTATAATTTTCCCTCAACCAGTACAGGACTGTCATTTAAGGAAATGATATTAAATTCTGTGTACTGTAAGGTCGCACTTCCCTGTGCTTTGGTATCCTTTGTTTCAAGGTCACGTTTCTGGATTTTTACACCGCCACGGATAACCTTATCGGATACGGAATACTGGTTGCTTCCAGAAAGTACGGCAAGTTCGCCATCTTCGGAAATCTGTGTAAGGTATGTTCCCTTAATCTGTTCGGAACTTCTGTCAGCCTGCATATATGCACCATCTAATAAGTAACCGTTTGGTGCTTTGGTTTCTGTGACAGTAAGTGTACCAAGTGGCAGTACATTTTTACCGTCCTGTGTATAGAAGCTGTCGCCGGATACTTTGTAGTTGTCAGCAAGTCTGGATACATAATAGATAGTTCCGTCACTGTCTTTTTCGGTAGCGGTTTTGGTTGTCCATGTACGGGTAGCCTTTGCAGGAAGATTGTCTGCATTGTAGTATCCGTCATAATAACACCATGTGAACTCTGCACCCTCTAAAGAAGCATTTCCCTGTGGAGTGGATTTTCCTGTTTCCATGTCGATTTTAAATAAATCAATCAAAGTTTCTGTGACCTTTGGAGTGTCAGCAACAGTCAATGTCGCTGTTTTTCCAGCTTCCACATTTAAGGCATGGACAATAGAATCCAGCTTGTAACCCTTTGGAGCAGAAAGCTCTTTGATGTAAACTGTTCCGGCTTTTACCTCAACTTCTTTGGTATCGCCATTTCCATCGGCAGTAAGTGTAGCAAGCTGGCTGTTACAGCCCTTATCAGAATAGACACCAAATGTCGCACCCTCAAAGGAATAGTTGGCATTGCCATTTGTGACCGTGGGATTGGAAGAAGTCTTTTTGACCTTTGCATTTCCCACATTTAACTTCGCCCAGAACTGTCCGATGTCCTGTCCTTCGCCAGTGTAGATGTAACCACCACATTCATAGCGTCCCTTATTCGCTTTCACAAATGCTTTCGCACCAGCATACACTTCATTCTGTACTGCCTGTGAGATTTCATTATAAGAAGCTCTGACGTTATCACATTGCCAGCCGAGCTGTTCACTCAATCTCTGCCAGACAACACACTGTTCCAACAGATAACCTTGTTTATAATTTAAGTTCGTATGAGAAGCGGTATATTGCTTGACGTACTCTAAAGAAAGAGCAACGTCCGCAATCTGATCGCTACTCATGCGGGTGCTTGCGTCAGAACGTGTTTTATATCCATTCTTGAAACTGGTATTGATGTCCACACAGTAGGCAGTTTCGCCCTCAACTTTCATGTGTCCCTCATTGAATGTAGATTTGATAGAACCATCATTCATAACGTGTTCAATGTAGCCGACACGTTCTGCTGATTCTGTCCAGTATTGATTGCCGGAAGCATGAACCGCCGTCACTGGTAATGCCGTGAGAATAGTTGCAAAAGCAAGCGTTCCTGTCAGCAATCGCTTTACTAGCTTATTCATATTTTCTCTTTCTCCTTTCGATTTTGGGTATGAAAAAAGACGCTCATTTCTGAACGCCTAAATATCGAAAACACTGGAACTATGTAGGATAGCTTGTTTTATCTTCATATTATATTGTGTAATGTTGTTCTTACGAAGTCGCCCCAGAACAAAAAGCCCGCACTACGTATGATAATATTCTGCGTCTGGTAAAAGATCCTGAAGTCTGCGATCCAATCCGCTTCCTCCGTGAACGTGAAATTGTTCATTATCAGCGTTTCGGTGAAAGTCTGAGAATTGTTCAAGATAAACTTGACAGTAAGAATTTCTACGCATTCAATCCTGAATTCGATCGTAAGCCTTGCTGTAACTAAGTCTGCTATATCCAAAACTTGCCATCGGCAACTTTTCTTGTATACTTTGATATCTAAAGAAGCAATCAACATGTGGCTATTGTTGATTGCTTCTTACTACTTGACTAAAAAAAGAGAATTATAAATCTTAATATTATTTTAATTCATAAATTATATTTATATAACAAAAAACAACCAACATATCGTTGATTGCTTCTTATCTTTCATATACCTTCAAAACTGCATACAAGAAATATTTTCTTTCATCCTACCTATCACCTTGCTTGGTCATGCCCTCGACCGATTAGTATCAGTCAGCTCCATACATTACTGTACTTCCACCTCTGACCTATCTACCTCGTCGTCTTCAAGGGG